>CAYTRS010000003.1:0-56327 GCA_964440305.1 uncultured Bdellovibrionales bacterium | reverse complement strand
CGCTCGATCATGCTGCGCTGCTTGGCCAGGAGGCTGGCGGCGCGCTCGGGGTTGGTATCCATAAATCAGTTCGATATAATTTTTAAGTTCATTTTTTAAGTCAGGAAAGGCCTAGTTTTTCAAAAGCGTGCCAGCGCGTCTGTTTTAATTTTATCTGGTATTGCAAAAAAAGGAAAGCAGGATTAGTTGCCTTAAAAAATCCTTATTATAAGCGAAAAAATAGCAATCAAATCTTAAAAAAATTGACAACCGCTTCTTATAGAGTTACACTAGATATCGCAATCTAAAAATTAGAGCTTTTATAGATGGGCTTGATAAGGATTGTTTTTTTGTTTTTCAGACCCTGAAGTAGAAGCTATTGAAAGGAAAATCCATATTAGTAAAAATTTATTTTTACTAAAAATCCGAAGTCTTCGAAATCTTAACTTTAGAAAATTCTGCCTTAAGCTAAATCTTTTTCAAGTGAGAGTTTCCAGCTTTATAAAAAGGCACCGGACCATAAAAATCATCCATATCTTACGAAATTATTCTTCTTTCGTGGTAGTTATTTCCAGCTCAATGCTGGTAGCCACTACTAATTTGGCCACTGGAACAAATCCAGATAGTTTTTTATTCGGTCATTTTTCTGAAAAAAAGGGGGGGTTTATGGAAAATGCACAGAAAAATAACAGTTCGGAAACCAGAAAAGAAAACATTGCCTTTATCCCCCTTCTCAAGGCAAATCCAACAGTTAATCCTGATTATAAATACGACGAAGCGGAGGAATTGGCCATGGTAAGCGAAGGAAATGAAGCTTTTTTGGCTGACACCGGAACATCCATGAGAGATCCTGAAGAAAACGGAGGAGTTAAAATATATGAAGTCAGGTCCGGAGATACTTTGAGCGGAATTGCCGTTCAGTACGGAATAACTCCCAATACCATTCTTTGGGCAAATGATATTGAAAATATGGATGAAATCAAGCCTGGAGACAAACTTTTTATTCTACCTGTAGCGGGAATTTCCTATGTTGTTAAAAAAGGAGATGATATAGAATCAATAGCCAAAAAATACAAGGCAGATAAAGAAAAAATAATAGCCTTCAACGAGCTTCCTGCCACTGGAGAACTAAAGGAAAATCAGGAAATACTTATTCCTGGAGGGCAAAAAGAAGAACCTCAGACAACTCCTTCTTTAGAAACAAGTCGCAGACAATACGCAACTTCATCTGGAGGATATCCGACTGTTTCTGGTTGGAAAAAATTGGAAGGAAAAGCTGGGACCGGACATAAATTTCCCTATGGATATTGTACCTGGTATGTTTCTCAAAGGCGTTTCGTTCCTTGGGGAGGAAATGCTGGAACTTGGCTTTATAATGCCAAAGTGTTGGGATATAAGACTGGCAGAGCTCCGCAAATCGGATCAATTATTGTAACCTCGGAATCCTGGTGGGGACATGTAGCCTTGGTTGAAAAAGTTAACAGCGATTCTGTCGTAGTATCTGAAATGAACTATGAGCGCTGGGGAAAAGTAAACCGAAGAACAATTTCTCTTAAAAGCAGAGTAATCAAAGGATTTATTTACTAAATCTTCTGCCTGCAAAAGCTACCGCTATCCAGGCAGTTTTTGTATTCTTGAAAATAACTCCAAAACATATAGAATTAGCTTATGGATTCAGCAGGACGACAGGTTTTTGAATTTTTATCCCAGTATGGATACTGGATAATGCTTCCGCTAATGATTATTGAAGGTCCGATAGCTACGATAATATCTTCAATACTTTCAAAGCTGGGAGCTTTTAATGTTTTTATCGTTTTTATTTTCTCAGTTTTGGGAGACGTTATTGGAGACATAATTCTTTATTTTCTAGGATATTTTTATGGAATGTCTTTTGTAAGAAAAGCGGGGAAATACATAGGAATAACAGAATCTTTAGTTTTGAGAATGGAAAAATATTTTGAGCGTCATGGAAGGAAAACGATTTTCGCCGTAAAATCCACAACTGGACTTTGTTGGGCAGCTTTTACCGCTGCCGGAATTGTCAAAATGGATTTTAAGCAATTTATCACCTATTCATTTCTAGGAGGAATCGTTTGGAGCGGATTTTTGGTGGCTATGGGATATTTCTATGGCTACATGTGGGTTGAAATTGGAAAATATATAAAGTGGGTTGGATGGATAATTACCGCAGTTGCCATTGCAAGCTTTGCCATAATCACTTTATATAAGAAAAAGGCGTCTAATAAAATACTTAAGGAAAATGGCAGTCATTTTAATCAACTGAAATAATACTGCGAACTAAAAACTTGTGACAAAAAGTAATGACCGGAAAAATCAAGAAAGCACTAAGAACAGCAAGAGGAATTTTATTTACTGATCCCAATCTTCTTTACAAGGAAGAAAGACATTTGGTTAACCAGCCTTTTTATTTTAAAGGGATAAATAGCAAGGGTGTTCTTTTGATACACGGATGGTCCTCCACACCATATGAGGTTCGGAGGCTCGGAAAATATCTTAATGAAAACGGTTATACGACCTATGGACCGACACTTTCCGGACATGGAACAGTGCCCAAAGATTTGGAAAAAGTTAGTTGGGAAGATTGGCTGGATGATATTGAAAGGGCTTACCTCAAAATAAAAAATGAATGCAATGATGTCTATGTCGTAGGAACTTCCATAGGATCCAACCTAGCTATTCTTCTGGCATCTTACCATCCTGAAATCAAAGGACTTGTTCTTTTGGCTACTCCTTACAAATTAAGATTTGAAAAGTTTGCTGTTTTTTTCGCCAAAATTATGCATAAATTCAAGCGTTATAACAAAAAATATTATCCGCCTACTTTTGGAGTTTCCACTACGATTACTCGTCTTATTTCCTACCAAACTTATCCGATTAGTAATGTTCTGGAGACATTTGAATTAATTAAGGAATCTAGGGTGAAAATCCCCTCTATTTCTACGCCTTGTCTTATAATGCAATCTTCCAGCGATCACATTGTTTCTAAAAATAGCCTGGAAGAAATTTATAAAAGGATCGGCTCTAAAGTAAAAGAAAAAGAATATATTAAGCGCGCTTATCACACTTTTATTTCTGATATTAAAAATGAACATGTTTTTAAAGATATTCTTGGGTTTATAAATAAAATAAAATAAAGATGAATATAGCTATTTTCACCAACAACTATCTTCCCAATCCCTACGGAGTATCTTCTTCTGTTGAAAGCTTTCGCAAACAATTTGAAAAAAAGGGGCACATTGTTTATGTTTTTGCTCCGGGATATAAAAAATATAAAGATGAAAATTCAAACGTATTCCGCTATCCTTCGATTGATTTTAAATATAAAATAAGCTTTCCACTGGCAATTCCCTACTCTCCAAAAATAAGCGAGGAGATAGATTCCTTAAAATTTGATATTGTGCATTCCCAACATCCGAATTTATTGGGAACAGAGGCAAGTAAATGGGCGAAGAAAAAAAATATCCCCCTGGTTTTTACCTGGCATACTCTATACGACCAATACGCTCATTTTGTCCCGCTGATTCCGAGAAAAATAGCTTCTGCTTGGGCAATAAAAAACGCCTCCGGATACGCCAATAATGCCGACCAAATCATTGTTCCGACCGAATCAATAAAGAAAATCATAAAAAACTGGGGTGTTAGCAATGAGAATATTGAGTCTATACCAACCGGCGTGGAAGAAATCTATTTTCAAAATGTAAAACGGAGAAAAACAAGAAGCAATTTTGGAATTTTTGAAAATGAAGTGCTGTTAATTCTTGTTTCGCGCATATCATCGGAAAAAAATATTGAATTCCTGTTCAAATCAGTTATGAAGATTTTGCAAAAAAAAGAAAAAGTGAAATTTTTGATTGCAGGAGGAGGACATCTAATTCCAAAATGCAAGGAAATGATTTTCCAAAATAGTTTAGGCGAAAGGGTAATTTTTGCTGGAGAAATTCCCAGAAAAGAACTTGGGAATTATTATGCAGCGGGAGATATTTTCGTTTACGCTTCGAAATCGGAAACGCAAGGAATGATAGTGAGCGAGGCAATGTATTGCGGCCTTCCGATTGTCGCGGTAAACGCAACTGGAATCTGCGATTTGGTAAAAGATAAAATTAATGGATTTTTAGTTTCGGAAGATGACGAGGAGTTCGTCCAAAGCGTGATAAGGCTTATTGAAAATAAAGGCTTGAGAAAAGAGTTTTCTGAAAACTCAAAAAAAATAGCCCATGAAAATTACACCGACTCAGTCTGCGCAGAAAAGATGCTTCAGATTTATGACAAAACTATCAAAAGGAAAAAAGCTTAAAAAAGATTTCTTTTTACAGAAAACCAAAACAGTTGCCCAGAAACTTCTCGGGAAAGTTTTGGTGCGGAAATCCGCCAACCGGCGGAAAGATAAAATTCTTTCCGGAATAATCACGGAAACGGAAGCCTACATCGGTCCGCACGATCTTGCATCCCACGCTTCCAAAGGAAAAACACAGCGGACGAAAATAATGTTCTGCGAAGCTGGGACTTGGTATGTCTATCTCGTTTACGGCTTTTATTATTGCCTCAATGTCATCACAGAGGAAGAAGATTATCCCGCAGCAGTATTAATCAGGAGCATCAAACCGCTTGAAGGATTGGAAGAGATGAAGAAAAACCGAAAAAAAGAAACGGAAGAAAATCTCGCGAACGGTCCCGGAAAACTTTGCCAAGCATTGGAGATAAATAAAAATTTCAATAACACTTCAGCCATATCCAAGGACTCCTTTTTATACATTGAAGACAGAGGAATAAAAGTTTCGCCTCAAAACATCATCCGCGCCAAAAGAATTGGGGTTGATTATGCCGGAAAGTGGAAAGATAGGTTATTGAGATTTTATATCAAAGAAATTTTTTAATCTGACGCTTTGTATTCTTATTTATAAACCATTAAAACAACCACCTATATGAAATATCAAACAAAAAATTTTGAAAACCTTATTGGAACTCCGGGACTCAGCGAAACTTTATTAAAAAACCATTTTTTGCTTTATGAAGGATATGTTGCCAATACCAATAAACTGATTGAAGGTTTGGACAAGCTAATTAAGGAAAGTAAGGGAAATGCTCCTGAATATGCCGAACTCAAACGCCGTTTCGGCTGGGAATGGAACGGAATGAGGCTCCATGAATTTTATTTTGGAAATATTTCCAAGGAAACTGCTGAAATGGAAAAAAATTCGGAAATTTATAAAAAAATAGTAAGCGAATTCGGATCATTTGAAAATTGGGAAAATGACTTCAAAAATACTGCAGCAATGCGCGGAATCGGCTGGGCAATTTTATACCATGATCAAGAGTCAAAGAAACTTTTCAATGCCTGGATAAACGAACACGATAAGGGAAATTTTTCCGGAGCAGATCCGATTCTTGTTATAGATGTTTTTGAACATGCATATATGCTAGATTATGGAATAAAAAAAGCAGATTATATAGAAACTGCTTTAAAAATCATTAATTGGAAAGTCTTGGAAAAAAGACTTGAAAAACATTGAATACATAAAAAATCCGCCAACAATTATCTATGGCGGTTTTTAAGTTGAAAATTTCGAAATAATCTCAACTACATCCATATAAACTGCTACAGAAAAAGCGACAAAAACTGCCCCGACAATCATAACTGCAAATTTCATAACAAAAGGACCGCTTGTTATTTTTTTAAATTCTTCGTCATTCATTTCTGTTTTTATATTTGACCGGAAATTAAGAATTAATATACTGAAATCAAGGCGGGATTAGTATAGTGGCAATACATTTGCTTCCCAAGCAAGAGACGCGAGTCCGATTCTCGTATCCCGCTCAGCATAATCTTTGTTTTGAAAAAATTATAACTGTTCCAGGTAGTCTATTATGGGTATATCGCCCACAATACACATCTCTCCGTTCCACAAAAATGGAACACCCAGGTTATTTTCCTTAATTCCACATTCTTTTGCCTTTTTTTGCATTAAGAATGAATTATCCTCGCTGGAGCCAACTTCCCTCTCTTCAAGGGCAATTTTTTCCTTTATATTATTATCGTTTATAAACTTTTCAACATTTTTGCAATGAGGGCAAGTAGTGCTATAAAACAGAACCATTCCGGATTTATTCTTCACTTCCGCCTTATTCAAGCGGGAGTATGCGATAATAAGGATTATCATAGCAAGAGCAACGACAGTTATTGCAATTTTATTTTTATCCATAAGACTCAATGCCTGTTAAATTATTTATAAAGACATCCTAGCATTTTCAACAATCAAAGTAAATCCTAAGTTTCTAAAATATTACAGCAATGCTTGTTTTTTTGTTATAATAGAAGCGATATGAAAATAATAGGAATTTCTATTTTAATTTTTTCTATGGTTTTATCGTTCTTTTTTGCTCTTGCTGAAATTTTTCCTGAAACTTCAATATTCAAGTCTGTTAAAAAAGAAATAAAAATTGAAGGATCGGACGATACGCTGGAAAAAAAGATTGAAGCTAAACCCGAAAAAGAAAGCAGTTTTGATCCAAGCTCCGCGGAAGAAGTTAAAAAAGAAGCTGCAAGCGAAAAAAGATCTGAAAAAAATGAGGAAATAATTGAAAAAGCCGTGAAGGCACCGGATGAAAAAGCTTCGGATTTTTCAATCAAAAAAAACTACGTAGACTGGGGATATCAAAAATATTCAGGAGAAAGAAAAATAGATACCATTATCATACACTCTTCTTTCGACGCTTTGGGAGATGATCCGTATGATTTTGAAGGGCTTCTTAAGGAATATGAGTCTTATGGCGTCGCTCCCCATTATTTAATAGATAGGAGCGGAAATATTTATCAGCTTGTGAGAGAAAATGATATCGCTTACCATGCCGGGGAAAGCAAGGTTCCGGACGGAAGAAGCAATGTCAATAGCTTCTCGATAGGAATAGAGCTCATGAACACCTATAGCGACTCAATGACATCAAAACAATATTCCTCTCTAAACATATTGTTAAAAGACTTGAAAAAAAAGTATGAAATTAAATATGTTTTGGGACACAATCAGATCGCCCCGGGAAGGAAAACAGATCCTTGGAATTTTAACTGGAAAAAATTGAATTAAGCTTATGGATATTGAGATTGGACTTAAAGACAATAAGGTAAGTATAATTATAACCCGAAAAGGCAATATAATTTCCCAAAAAAATTTTGAAAACGGGCCTGATTTGTCGCAAAAGCTTCTTGCTGAAATAGATGCTCTATTAAAAGAAAGCAGTTTCAAAAAAGGCGTGATAAGCAAAATAAAAACATCAATTGAAACTTCCGAATTTCTCACTTCTTCACGAATAATAAAAGCCGTGGCGCAATCTTTCAATTTCGCGCAAAAAAACAAATAGACATCGGCAGTAACAAATGATATAATTTATCCAGATGGAAATACAAAAAACAAAAATTGTTTTTCTTTCTTTCCTGTCTTTATTTTTTTTGGGAACGGGGATTTTTGTGTTGGGAGACGAAGATTCCAAAAGCGAAAAAAATATATTTGAAGATTTCGATCAGGACGGATTAAGCAACGACGAGGAGACTCTCTATGGCACCGATCCCAACATTTCAGACACAGACGGAGACGGATATTCCGACGGAACGGAAGTTGAAAGCGGATATGACCCCCTGAAGCCTGCTCCGGGAGATAAAATCATAACTGTTCGAAACGATATTGAAAAAATCGATGAGAATGACAGTGAGAATTTAACTCAAAAGCTATCCAGCGATTTAAATTTTCTTCTGGAGGAAAAATCCCAGAAAAACGAGCAAATAAACATTGAAGATCTGGATGCTGTCATAGAACAGCTAAACACTTCATCCGGATACACCTTTGAAGACCTGCCGGAAATAGACGAAACGTCAATAAGAATAAAAGAGCAGGACTATTCAAACCTGACCGAGGAGGCTCGAGAATTGAAAGAAAAAGAAGATTCCTTGTCCTATTTGACTGCTGTAGCCTACATTTTTTCTAGTAATTCACCTCAAAAAATATCCACTCAAAGTGATTTGGAGGCTATTTTTGGCCAGATTGTTTCTGGATTTCAAAATTTCTCCTCCGGAGAAAATAACTCTTATTTTGAAGATCTTTCCGCAAGAGCAAAAATTTCCCTGGAACAGCTGGAAGGAATTGAGGTGCCCGAAAACATGCTGTCCCTTCACATTAAGGGGCTAAGGCTTACTAATTATCTGATTTCCATGGAAAAAGAGGTTAAAATCACATCTGATGATCCTATAAAAAATATCTTGATCCTTTCTAAAACCAATAACGCAATCAGCCTTATAAGCCTTTTTTATGAAGAAGTTTCTTCATATTTGGAAAAGGCTGGCATTCCTCAAATACCAATAGACCTATAAATTTCATATGCGAAGCAAAAAAATAAAAATTTTCCTATTTTCCCTTATTCTTGTTTTTTCCTTCTCTTTCACCGGACAAAAAGCCAATGCTGAAGCGTGGGGAACCAATGTTGGATCCGCTTTAATGAAAGATATGCTTGATAGGATGTACGATAAGATACAGGGGATGATGCTCCAGGTCTCAAAACAGGCTTCCTCAGAAGTGATGCATTCTTCGGTCGGAAATTTAGTTTCCCGTGGAAATGATGGGAATCCCCTCTATATTACCGATTGGGATAATTTTCTCATTGAGGAACCACTGGAAAAGTCCGCCTTGTATATGAATGACTTTTTCACTCTGACAACCAGAGGAAGGGCTTCCTCTGGAAATTATGTTCCCTACTCATCTTCAGGCTCCAGTGGCGCAAGGGTAAGCTATGACAGCTATCTTGTCGGCCAAGCCAAAGAATCAATTTTTGGAAGCAATATTTATCAAACAGATCTCAATCAGTATACAAGCGATCCCTCTCAAATGCTTGCTTCCGGAAATTGGCGAGCTTATAACGCCTTCATTTCCAATCCGGCCAACAATCCTTTCGGATACAATTTGATGGCCGAAGACGCTTATTTGGGACAGCTTGAAAACGAAAGAAGAAAAGCGGAAGTGAAAGCAATTGCCTACCAGGGATATAGAGAAGAATCAAACAACGGACAAGTTGTCACTCCCGGATCTATCGTTAAAGATTTGGTTTCGCAAGATATGGAGTTTACAAACAATCTTATCTCCGGCGCCACCCATCCGGAAGAGGTGATCACCGCAACCCTAACAAGAATGGTTACCAATAGCATAAAACAGGGAATGGGAACTGTTCAAAGAGACATCAACAGAGAGTTACGCCAGATAGAAAATTATACAAGAACGGTAGATCGCAAGATAGAAAACAGCATCGAAGATGCGTTTGAACCGCTATACTAAAAAATTGCAATAAACTTACCAAAAAAGCATTCCCTGTGGAATGCTTTTTTGGTTGCGGGTTTATGCAGAATCGGACTGGGGATCTCTTTGATCTCGCCTTATTCAACAATTGGCAAATCCAGCAAGGAAAGTGTCAATCCCGCCTTTCACAAAAAGCGGAACAAGCTCCGCGCACTAATTTGTGGTCGCTAGTGGACTCGAACCACTGGCCTTTTCCATGTCAAGGAAACGCTCTAACCGACTGAGCTAAGCGACCATTTTTTGGTATAGTGTGGATTAATCCCGAGCACTCGGGACTCTAACACCGGCCCTAGGCTGATCCGCTTTTGGCGGAAACTGAACGCTATAAGCCCCCACAAAAAAATGATACAGAAAATTAGGAAATTCATCAAGAAATTTTCTCCGGATAAGGAAGCCTCTCTCCTGACAGTTCTTCGCTTTTTTCTTCAACAGGATCTTCTTCTTGCGAAGCTATTTCCTCAAAAAACAAGATCCAAGCAATCTGCTGAAAGGCTTCGTATACGGAGCGAATCAACAAAGAAGCTACAATAAAAATAGCTGTTCCGACTGCCGCCCCTGTCCAGAAAAAAAGTTTGGAGGCAAGAAAATAAGTTGCTGCCACTGGCGTTGCCAAAATTGCAAAAACCATTATCATGGCAATGAAGATGGCGCTTTTTATCGCTATAAAAATAAATGACATTACGATTCCGGCTAGGATATTTTTGCGGAAAAGCTGATAGGAATTTTCCAAGGCGCTCCTTATTTTCAGATCAGACAGGACAATATATATGGCTGCATACTCACTAACAAAGGAAACTATTACTGCAACTATGATAAAAATAATAATCGCAATTAAAATTCCTATGATTCCGGCAATATTGAGCTTAAAATAAAAAAGCATTGCTATGGGAAAAAACAGCGCGATAAAAACCAAAGTGGCAATGAGAGACAGAATTATATTACTCCCGAAGATTCTCCAAAAATATTTTTTTCCTTCTCGAAATCCCGTTTTGAAGTTACATTTTTTTTTCTTTTCAATGAATTGAAAAGATTTTATCAGAGCCGCCCTGCCCCAAACGCCCAAAATATAAAAAATAACAACCAAGAAGACGACAGCAAGAGCCCCCAACATAATCCAAGCGATATTTTGGGAAATGAAGCTTTCCACCATTTCTTTGTTCACCTGGGAAATTTTTTCCTCTTCTCCGCCACTCCAATTGAAACTCCCTCCTCCGCTTCCCAAAGCGACAAAAAAACCGAACCACCAAAGATACCTGTTGCTCCAAACAGTATTCCATGATTTTTTAATTATTTCCGGGTAATTTATTTCGCTTAGAGCCTTCATCTTACTTTAACAGCTGATTAAACTCTTCCTTTTCAATTGTTTCTTTTTGAAGGAGGGTTTTGGCTATTTTTTCCAAAATATTTTTCTTATCCGATATAATTTTTTCCGCTTTTTCAGAAGACTCCCCAATAAAATTGGAAACCTCCCTGTCAATTTCCTGGGCAGTGTGCTCGGAATAATTTTTTTCTTCACTTATCTCCTTCCCCAGAAAAATCAGTTCCTCCTTCTTGCCAAAAGTCCTGGGCCCCAAGCTGCTCATTCCAAACCGCGTCACCATATTCCTTGCCATTTGCGTAGCCCTTTCCAAATCGTTGGAAGCTCCGGTTGTAACATCTCCGAACCTGATTTTCTCACTGACATATCCTCCAAGAAGCGTTGCCAATTCGTCCAAAAAATAATTTTTGGAATAAAGCCTTTTATCTTCCGTCGGAGTAGCCAAGGTATATCCGCCGGCCTGTCCGCGCGACACTATGGAAACTTTCTGCACCGGGTCAGCATTGGGAAGATTTGCCGCCACCAGCGCGTGCCCGGCTTCATGATAGGCGATTATTTCTTTTTCATTAGAGCTTATTATCTTGCTTTTCCGCTCCGGACCCAGAATCACTTTTTCAATTGATTCGGTAAGCTCCGGCATACCGATTATTTTCTTGTTTCGGCGAGCAGAAAGAATAGCCGCTTCATTCACAAGATTTGCAAGATCCGCTCCCGAAAATCCCGGTGTTCTCTCAGCCAAAGCTCTCAAATCAACATCTTTTTCCAAGGGTTTGTTCTTAACGTGTATTTCAAGAATTTCTTTTCTTTCACTAATATCGGGAAGATCCAGCACTACCCGGCGGTCAAATCTCCCTGGACGCAAAAGTGCCGGATCTAAAACATCAGGACGGTTGGTTGCAGCAATAATAATCACATTAGTATCACTCTCAAATCCATCCATTTCCACCAAAATTTGGTTTAAGGTTTGTTCTCTTTCATCATGCCCTCCGCCTAAGCCTGCTCCCCGATGCCGGCCAACAGCATCTATTTCATCTATAAAAACAATGGAAGGAGCGCTTTTTTTGGCTTGTTTGAAAAGATCGCGCACTCGGCTTGCCCCTACTCCTACAAACATTTCCACAAATTCCGAACCGCTGATATTAAAAAACGGCACACCAGCCTCCCCGGCAACTGCTTTTGCCATCAATGTCTTTCCTGTTCCTGGAGGACCTAAAAGAAGCACGCCTTTGGGAATCTTTGCTCCAATATTCAAAAATTTCCTAGGATGCTTCAAAAATTCCACTATTTCGTAAAGTTCTTCCTTGGCCTCTTTTGAACCAGCCACATCGGAAAAATTGGTTTTCTTTTTCTTGTCCTTGGGGTTCAGCATTCTCGCCCGGCTCAACCCGAAAGAAAGAGCCTGTGTGTTTCCTCTCTGTGCCTGTCGGAACATGAACCAAATAAAAGCCCCGATAATCAAAAACGGCAAAAGAAAAGGCAGGACGGCCCCCAGCCAGAAATCGGCTGACGACTGGTCTTTTATTTCCACTTCAACGCTTTGAAATTTTTCCCTGTCTACTCCGTAATTGTTAAGCGAATCCGTAAGAGAGCTTTCCGATTCCTTGACTGCTTTCTGGAGCTTTCCGTCGTTAAGCTCGACGTTGAGCTTGTTGTCTTCAATTGAAATTTTTTTTACCTTGCCTTCGTTTATTTCATTCACCAAACTGCTCAATTTTATCGTTTCCGGCTTTTTGTCCGGAGCAGCATAGAGAATCAGAATTCCCGCGATAAAAATAAACATCAGGACAGCCAAAAATATCTTTCTTAAAAAATTTTCCATTTTTTATTCTTAATTTTTAACATTCATTATGGTTAATTTACCACCTTTTCTTGTTATTTTCAAGCCTTGGAATAATACAATTTGATTCTTGCCTTTAGTGCTTTTTGCGGCTTTGATAATTTCATCTATGTGCTTTGATTCAATGTCCCGCAAATTCTTCTTTTGGGAAAAAATTACCTTCAGGATTAACCTCCTTTGCAATGCCGGATGAAGATTAAGCAATTCCTTAATTTTTAAACTTTTGTTTTTTTCATATTCTTTATTTCCCGAATATTCCAGAAAATCCGCGTCTTCGGCGATTGACCGGGTGGAATTGAAAATTGTTTTTTTAATCTGCGGGTTGAATTCCTTTTTGAGAATTGGAATGAGCTTATTTCTGATCTTATTCCTCAAGAAAACACTCTCTAAATTCGTCTTGTCCATCCTATATTCCAGATTATTTTCCTTGATATGCTCCAGAATTTCTTCGCGGGAAATTTCAAGAAGCGGCCGGATAATCTTATCGTTCTTATATTTCATCGCGGAAAGCCCGGCGAACCCCGCTCCGCGGATAATTCTCATCAGAAATGTTTCCACCTGATCATCCAAACTATGTGCTACTGCAATGAAATCAAAACTGCCATTTTTTCTAATATTTTCAAAATGAGTATAGCGAATATCACGAAGATTTTTCTCTGAGACATCTTCCTTGCTTACTTTTTCACTAAAAACACTGCATTTAATTAAATACTTTCCACAAAGATCCCTCACAAATTTTTCGTCTTTTTCGCTGTCTTTTCCTCTAAGATTATAGTTAACATGAACAACAGTCAGTTCCAAGTCATGTTTCAAAGCAAGTTTTGAGAAAATATGAAGCATTGCGATCGAATCCGGTCCGCCGGACACGCCCAAAACAATCCTTGATCCCCTTTCAAAAAGATTTTCTTCAAAAATAGTGTTTTGAATTTTTTTGATTAAACTCATAAATTATCCTACGAATTACGAACTTATACGAAATTACGAATATTTAATTCCAGTTTGTAGCTTCGTAAAACTCGTATTTCGCAGGGAAAACTCTAACTTACTAGCTTTTTAATAATTTTAACTATTTTCTGAATTGCTTCATCTAATTTTCCATCCGCATTTACAACCGTATAATCATAAATATCCTGATGTTTCATCCATTCTTTCGTATATTTCATCCTTTCTTTGACATATTCCTCGGTAACATTGTCTCTTTTCCTGATTCGCCTTTCCAAAGTCGGAAGATCCGGAACGGTAATAAAAATCGACGGGATTTCCGGAAAAATCTTTTTGGCAGAAATTGCTCCCTTATAATCAATTTTCCAAATCCCGACTTTTCCAGAATTTTTCACTCTTTCTATTTCTTCTTTTGTAACTCCGTATAAATTTCCGTTATACTGCTCCGCCCATTCCACGAATCCCTTGTTTTTTATCTTTTCTTCAAATTTTTCACGTGGAATAAACCAATACGGATTTCCTTGCGATTCTCCTGACCGCATATTTCTTGTTGTTGTTGTAATTACCCGTTCAATCGGAAAATACTGGCGCAATCCTTCAATAATGGAGTCCTCTCCTGCTCCCGACGGTCCGGAAATGATAAAAATAGTTGTTTTTTGGCTGGGCATTTTGATTAAAATTAATATTATAATATAAATCTAGCAATACTTAGAGCTTTTGACAAATTTTAAAATTTTGTTTAAAATAAGCCCAGATTAATAAGATAAAAACAAACACATGCAACAAATGGAAGCGGGGAAAATAAACAGCATCTTAAAAAGAAAAGACGCTATTGAAAAATCGCTTATAGACAGCGAGGAACAATTAACGCTGGAGCAAGCAAAGGAGAAAATAATGCCGAAAGTTTTGGAACAATATGAGGAATTCAAGAAAAATCAGGCTTTCTTTGCAAAGGCAAAAGAGCTTGTAGATACATACGGCAACAGCAACCTTATCCCGGAAGAGGAGCTTTCCCTTGAAAAAAGCGGTTACGATGAAGCAAGACTTCTTGCTGCCTGTGAAATTCTTGAAAAAGAAAAAATGGAAAGCAAGCTTTCCCATTAGAAAAAATTTTCTGGGAGACAAAACAAAAAAGCCTCAAGGACAAATTCCAAGAGGCTTTTTATAATTTATTTTTTCACAATAATCAATCCCATCCTGTGTTCTTTTGGCTCAATAGAAATTATTTTCCAATCATAAGTCTCCCCGGCCTTGAGCACGTCTTCCATTTTTTTGTCCGGATAGACTTCGCGGAATTCACTAACATGCGCCAATCCGTGGATATCGGAATCAAGATAGACAAACGCCCCAAAGGGATTAATTTTGTCAACTTTTCCCTTTACAATACCTCCTGTTTTATATTTTTCGCCGATTTCGCTCCAAGGATCTTTCTTGAGAGCCTTAAGCGATAGCGAAATTCTCGTATCATCAATTCCGATTATTTGCGCCTGTACTCGGTCTCCCGCTTTTATAATATCCCTTGGATTGTCAATAAGCTGCCAGGCCAGCTCGGAAATATGGACCAATCCTTCCAATTTATCACTTTCGTTGTCGGAATCCTTCTTATTTGGAGGCAAAAATTTTACAAATGCGCCAAAATCCACCACACCGCTTATTTCTCCTTCAACAATATCCCCCGCTTTAAGCTGGGAAACCACCTCTCTTTCCTTGTCAGAAAGCGCCGCTTTTTCGCTTACAATAAGCTTTTCCGTTTCCTGGTCGGCGTCAATTATTTTCACCGCAAGCTCTTTTCCCACCAGCCTTTTGAGTAGTTCCAAAATTTTAGTTTTATCCCCGTCTTCCACTCTTGGATAATGTTCGCTGGAAAGTTGAGAAACTGGTAAAAATCCGGTAATTCCATTAAGTTCCACGATCAATCCGCCCTTGTTGGCATCCAGTATTTTTGTATTGACGACTTCTTGGGCGTCTCTTTTTGATTCCAAATCTTCCCAGGATTTTTCATAGGAAGCTTCCCTAATAGAAAGTTCAATAAGACCGTCTTCGTTTTCAAGATCGGTCAGTGTCGCACTTACGGAATCTCCCCTTTTGAGCTTTCCGCTTGCTCCCATACCGTCTTTGGCTTCTTTTCCGATAACTATTCCCGTCCCCAAGGGTCCCAAATCCAGAAGAATTGAACTGGAATTTATTTCTATTACCTTTCCTTCCAGAATGTCACCCACTTGGGGAACTTCTACCGGATTTTCCTCAAGAAGCTTATCCATCGCAGAACTCTCTCTTTTCAAAGAAGATTTCACGGTATTGCTTGCTTCATCAACAAGTTTTCCCAAAATGCTTTTGCTCATATTAATTAATTTGGTATTTCTATGATAAGAAACGCGGCTTATCGATTAATAATTAAAGCGTTTAACCAATCTGAAATTTAGAGGTACTTATAATGTAATATTTAATTTGAAATTAAAAAATCCTATTTGAAAAATAGGAATGTTTCTTATTAAGAAAAAGGATTAAGGCATCCTTAATATTTAATTTTCTTAATAATTAACCCCTAAGTCTTTACAGTATAGGGCATAATCCAATTTTTTGCAAGTTTGCCTCCACGCCAATTAAAAATATGAGCACTGACTCGTAAATATCTATAAGTTCTTATCGGCGTAGGGACGGAGCTCTTCACAAAACGTAAAAACTATGCTAGCTTTAGATATATGAATATCCAATACTACGGCAATTCGTGCTTTAAAATAACCACCAAACCGGCCGGAAGGGCAACCGAAGAAGTGGTGATTTTTTTTGACCCATTTGAAAAATCCATCGGTCTGCGCCCGCCCCAGGGAAAAGCCGATTTGGTTTTGGTGTCTCATAGCCATTTTGACCATAATAATGTTTCCGCTCTGCGGGGAGAGCCAATGGCAATTGACACTCCGGGGGAATACTCCATAAAAGGAATCAATATCGTAGGAATAGGAACTTGGCATGATAATAAGGAAGGAGCGCTAAGAGGACCGAATACCGTCTTTATTTTGGAGTCTGAGGATATCAAACTCTGCCATCTGGGCGATTTAGGAGAGGACTTAGATCCGGAAAAATTTGAAGAAATTGACGGGGTAGACATACTTTTTGTTCCGGCTGGCGGAAAATATACGATTGATGCCAAGAAAGCAGCCGAAATAAGCCGAAAAATAGAACCGAAGATAATTATTCCGATGCATTATAAAATCAACAGGATGTCAACAGATTTGGACGATGAGAAGAAATTTTGCCATGAAATGGGAAGTTGTCCAAAAGAAAAAACAAGCAAACTAACCATCAAGAGCAAGGATTTGGATAGTCAAGAGATGAAAATTATTCTGATGGAAATATCAAGCTGATGTCTATAGGCGAAAAAATAGGAGAAATAAGGCAAAAACCGGAACATATCCGGTTGCGTTATGTTTGGATAGGCGTAACTATTTCCATGATTTTTATTCTATTTATCTGGTTTTTTTCGCTAAAAAATTCATTTCAGAGCATACCTGAAGAAAATGAGCAAATTTCAGAACTTAAGAATCAGCTTGATAACATTAGTAAATAGTTCATAGTTATTATTCAGCAGTTGACGGTATTATCTA
Source organism: uncultured Bdellovibrionales bacterium (assembly GCA_964440305.1). Lineage (GTDB taxonomy): Bacteria > Patescibacteriota > Minisyncoccia > Moranbacterales > JAKLHP01 > CAYTRS01. The sequence continues at coordinate 39,293 of CAYTRS010000003.1, read as the reverse complement.
TTAGACCATGAACCGTTGACTGTGAATTAAGAGCTATTCATAAAAATGACAGGAAAAAATATAGCCGGTATCACACCGAGAAAAATAACCGATGAAGTTCAGCAGTCATATTTGGATTATGCGATGAGTGTGATTGTTTCGCGCGCTTTGCCGGATGTCCGAGACGGGCTTAAGCCGGTTCACCGCAGAATTCTCTATTCCATGTGGATGAGCGGGCTTAAATCGGGAGCAAAATTCAGAAAATCCGCTACTGTTGTCGGAGAAGTGCTTGGAAAATACCACCCTCACGGCGATCAGGCTGTTTATGAATCCATGGTACGTATGGCTCAAGATTTTTCTATGCGCTATCCCTTGGTTTGGGGACAAGGAAACTTCGGTTCAATGGATGGAGATTCGGCCGCTGCCTACCGCTATACCGAAGCAAAATTTCGGCCAATCGCCGAAGAAATGATGGCTGATATTGAAAAAGATACGGTTGATTTCACACCGAATTTTGACGGACTTCATAACGAACCAATTGTCCTTCCTTCTAAGCTTCCCCAGCTTCTCCTTAATGGCACAATGGGAATTGCAGTGGGAATGGCAACCAATATCCCCCCCCATAATCTTTCTGAAGTAATTGATGCCACCAATCATCTTATTGACAACCCGGATGCGGAAGTAGATGATCTTCTAAATTTCATTCAAGGTCCGGACTTTCCGACTGGAGGAATAATATATAATGCCAAGGAAATAAGAGAAGCTTATCTTGATGGAAAAGGAAAAATCGCCACTCGGGCGAAAGCAGAAATTATTGAGAATAAGGCAGGAAATTTCCAAATAGTGATTACAGAAATCACCTATGCCACCAATAAAGCGGCTTTGATTTCAAAAATTGCCGATTTGGTTCACGAAAACAAGCTCCAGGGAATAAAGGATCTTCGCGACGAATCAGACAAAGATGGAGTAAGAATCGTTATTGACCTCAAGAAAGACGCTTATCCTCAGAAAATTCTCAACAAACTATACTCCACAACTGATCTTCAAAAAAATTTCAACCTTAATATGTTAGCGCTGGTGAACGGCATAGAGCCGCAAGTCCTCAATTTAAAATCCATTTTAGAGCAATATGTCTCCCACCGCCAGGAAGTTATAACCAGAAGAACGAAGCATGATCTGGAAAAAGCCAAGGATAGGGCGCACATTCTGGAAGGGCTTAAAAAGGCTTTGGATCATATTGACGCTATTATCAGCACAATCAAAAAATCCGCTACGAAAGAAATTGCCCACATTAATTTAATGAAGCGCTTCAAATTTTCGGATAAGCAGGCTACCGCAATTCTGGAAATGAGGTTGCAAACCTTGGCAGGACTCGAAAGAAAGAAAATAGAAGACGAGCTCAAGGAAAAAATGAAGCTTATCGCAGAATTGGAAGCGCTGCTCAAAAGCCCCAAGAAAATCCTAGGAGTAGTCAAAAAAGAGCTTTCCGAAATAAAGGAGAAGTACGGAGATGAAAGAAGGACCAAAGTGATAAAATCCGGAATTAAGGAATTTAGGCAGGAAGATTTGATTCCCAATGAAGAAGCAATCATCACTTTGAGTAGCGACGGCTATATCAAAAGAATGAATCCTTCCGCTTATCGCGTTCAGAAAAGAGGCGGGAAAGGAGTAATCGGAGGAACTCCGAAGGAGGGAGACATGATTGAAAAAGTTCTTGGCGTAATGACCCTGGACAATTTGATGTTTTTCACCAACACTGGAAAAGTTTTCCAAACCAAGGCCTATGAAATTCCAGAATCTTCCCGTACCGCCAAGGGCCAAGCCGCCGTCAATTTTCTCGAACTTTCCCAAGATGAAAAAATAACCGCCCTTATTCCCTACAGCAAGGATGATAACTACAAATATTTTTTCATGACTACCGAAAAAGGCGTGATTAAGAAAACCAGAATTGAAGATTTTGATAATGTCCGAAGAAGCGGACTCATTGCCATCAAACTCGAAAAGGATGATAAGCTCGGCTGGGTGCGTCCCGTAACCGGAAAAGATGAAATCATCATCACCACTTCCGCCGGACAGGCGATTCATTTCAAGGAAACTGATGTCCGCTCGATGGGAAGAAGCGCTGCCGGAGTGCGAGGAATAAAACTTAAGAATAATGATACTGTTATTGGAATGGATTCGGTTATTTCCGGACAGAAAGGAAACCAACTGTTGGTAATTTCAGAAAATGGGTTTGGAAAAAGAACAGATCTAAAGTCATATAAAATTCAAAAACGCGGAGGATCCGGAATTAAAACCGCCAGAATTACTACCAAAACCGGAAAGATAGTAAACGCCTACCTCATTAACGCGGATGATTTGGAAGAAGATCTGATTGCTACCTCTCAAATGGGACAGATTATCCGCATGCCGCTTAAAAGTATCTCCGTTTCCGGACGCGATACCCAAGGAGTAAGGGTTATGAGACTACAGTCCAAAGACAAGGTTTCCGCCACGACAATACTGTAAAAATTTTCAAGTATCAATTTACAATTTTCAATCAATTATCAATTATTCAATTTTTATGTAGATTTGATAAATTGTAAATTCATTGTAAATTGATTATTGATTATTGATAATTAATTAAGTAGCAGGCATTGGTTCTCGGTATTTCGGAACGAATGTCTTGCCGAAAAAAATTTATGCTTAGCAACAAGCAAAAAGAAAAAGTTACGAAAGAAATAAAAAGGCATGAAAAGGACACCGGTTCTCCGGAATATCAGATTGCGCTTTTTACGGAAAGAATCAAAAAGCTTACCGGGCACCTCAAGAAAAATAAAAAAGATTTTACTTCCAGGCGCGGACTTTTAAAGATGGTTGCCAAAAGAAAGAAGTTGGTTGACTATCTAAAGAAGAACAATGAAAAAGCCTATAAGGCAATAGTAAAAAAATTAAATCTTAAAGGATAAATTGTAAAAAATCGAAATCCGAAGCACGAAGTTCGAAACAATAATTAAATTCAAATTTTCGAATTTTGGAATTAGAATTTCGGATTTCCTATAATTTTATGGCTAAATTTTCAGAACAGCGCGTTGCGGTTTTGGTAGACATCCAAAACTTGTATTACAGCGCTAAGGTTCTATTCGGCAAAAAAGTTAATTTCAAAAAGGTTCTGGACGAAGCGGTTTCCGGACGGAAACTCATCCGCGCAATTGTCTATGGCATTCGCACCACGGAAGGATTGGAGGAAAAATTTTTTGACGCCTTGGAAAAGCAAGGTTTTGAAGTGAAAACCAAAGATCTTCAGATCTTCCCCGGCGGACAGAAAAAAGGAGATTGGGATGTTGGAATCGCAGTTGACGCTATCAAGATGTCAAAAGGACTGGACGCTATTGTTCTGGTTTCCGGTGACGGAGATTATATTCCGGTCGTGGAATATATTCAAAACACCACTGGATGCCGAGTGGAAACAATGGGATTTTTGGAATCAACCAGCGCGAAACTCGTTGAAAAATCCGACGACTTCACCAACCTTTCCGAGAACAAGAAAAAGTTTTTGATTTAGCTTCAAAATAATTTTAAAACAGCCGGCAATCTTTAAGCTATTAAGACCGTCCGGCTGTTTTTTGTACGTTAGATGCAACTAAAGATCTTCTTGAAGAAAAAGTGTGCTTTACAAACAAAACAAAATTCTTTGGGACTTCCAGGATTCTTCAATGTAACTACGACCTTTATTTTTTCGCCCTCCTTAACTTCAACGCTTGATAAGGAATCTTTTATTGTTTCCTTAATACTTCCCTTCTCGTCATATATAAATATACACATGGAGGAGTTTGTCTTGGACTTACAAGTGCAAAAATTCTTGTAATTGTGACTAAACAATCCGATTAGACCAAATAAGATGAAAAGGGCTATGTTTATTTTTACTATTACTTTATTCATATTCCCTCCTCTCCAATGAATAAATTAAGTTTTTAAGGAACAACTGAAGCTAAATTAAATATACAATAACATAAATTAACCTATTTGTCAATATACTGTGTATTAATGCTATTTCCTACTAAAAAAGACATTGTAATCCAAAATATAATTTGACCTTGCTGAATATCCCAAAAATAATGATCAAGCATCATTATAAATAAAAAGGAAACTAAAATACTTTTAAATATTGCAATCTGTAATTGTTCCACGCTTGTCCTTCGAAACTTCAGCATAGGAGGATGAAACATTTTTTTCTTACTCCATAATAATTCAAGCAAAAACCAAACAAATAAGAAAAGTCCTATTATCCCCAATTCACTTAGTATCAATAAGGGCACGTTGTGTACTGGCTGATATTGCCAATCTGCCAAATTATGGTAATTGTTCGCCAAGTTATTAACATATTGTCCTATACCAAATCCTGTGATTAAATACTTATCCACAATTACTCCACTGTTTTCAATTGTTTCACTTCTACCTACCGAAGAGACAGGCGGAATAATTGGCATTGTTTGGATATAGAATAGTCTATCTTCAATACTCTTATTGATAAATACTCCTAGGTCTACTTTCAAGAAAAATAAGAAGATCATCATTACAAAAATCAATCCAATTAACCACTTCCAACGTTCCACGCCTGCCTGCCGGAGAGATAGGTAGAACATTTTTTTTATACCTTCTTTTATAATTGTTCCACGTGGAACAATTACCTTCCAAATTAGATATGTCAATCCAATGAACAGCCCCAGCATAGCAGATTTAGAGAAGGTCAAAAGTAGAGCCAAAAGTTGGATAAGGACTACTATTTTCATCCTATGCCTTTTAAAATGTTCCACGTGGAACATTTTAAAATACAGAAAAGTAAGAAATATAGAAAAAACTAAAAATCCGCCAAATATATTAGGATGTGGAAACAAGCCATAAGCCCTTATGTGCTTTTCTCCATTCAATATGACTTTTGCAATATTGAGAAGATCTGGACCTATATAGCTTTCTTTTAAGAAAAATAGTCCCAACGAGCCATTAACCATAAATTGGACAATTCCAACAAAAGAATGAACTAAAGCAACTATTATAATTATTCTTATAAAGTATCTTAGAAAATGTTCCACGTGGAACATTTTCAGTGTATTAGATGTTCCACGTGGAACATTACTAGATAATTTAAATATAATAAAAAGGTACAAAAGGTAAAATTCCAAAAGTTTTATAGATCTAAATAAGGCGATAATACTATTATCTGCCCAAAATATTGAAATAAAAGACCAAATGACAAGAAAAATGGGAATTACAGCTATTTTTTTCTTTATTCCACTAATATACCTTGACAAAACAACATTTTTATTGTATATTATAGAAAAGATCCAGCAGGTTAAGGTTAGAAATAGAAAAATATCCGATAAATATAAGTATGACCCGGCGTATTCATTAAATTTCCCCGAAATAGGATAAAAAAACAGTATTTTTCTAACCGAAAGGGTAAAAGTCAAAAGGAATCCATAAAAAAACCAAATGTCAGAGTTTTGCTTAAAATTTTTCCAAAAATTTGTTATTCTTTCCATGATTTAATTATAGCCTCTTTCAGAATTGACTCAAGACAAAAAAACCGCTATTTTAATAAATAGCTTGGGCCATTAGCTCATTTGGTAGAGCGCATCCATGGCATGGATGAGGCGACCGGTTCGATCCCGGTATGGTCCACCGCCACTATTCTTGCCTTTTATTGATCTTTTTTTATTCTGCTTTGATTAGAAGGCGGTCTTTTCTTATAAAGACTAGCTAACCACAAAACAAATCAAACACAACTGTGCCAATTTACTATTAAATATTTTGCAAGATCAAAATTTGCAATCTTATGCACAAGAAAAAAATATTAATTGCTATGTCAGGAGGGGTTGATTCTTCAGTTGCCGCAAAAATCCTCAAAGATCAGGGACATGACGTTGCTGGAATTTTTTTGCATTTCTGGAAGGAAGAATTTCAAGGAAAAATATTGGAAAATAAATGTTGCTCAACAGAATCACTCAAAGATGCAAGAGAGGTTGCTCAAAAACTTGATATTCCTTTTTATACATTGAATTTCAGTGAAGTTTTCAAAAAGAAAATTGTGGATTATTTTTTGGAAGAGTACCGGTGCGGAAGAACGCCAAATCCATGTGTAAAATGCAACAAGACTGTAAAGCTTGGAAAATTAATCAAGGAAGCAAAGAAGCTTGGATTTGACTGTGTTGCTTCCGGACACTACGCAAAAGTCAAAGAAAAAAATGGCGTTTTTCGGCTGTATAGAGGGAAGGACGCCACCAAGGACCAATCCTATTTTCTTCATCAATTGTCGCAAGAGGATTTGAAGCATTTGATTTTTCCTCTTGCAGATTACGCCAAAGAAGGAGTGAGAAAAATTGCGAAAAGCGCGGGATTTAAAGTCGCGGAGAAAAAAGACAGCACCGAGGTGTGTTTTATTTCCGGAAAAGATCATAATAAATTTTTGAAAAGAAATTTGAGTTTGAAACCCGGACCGATTAAAATTCTGAATTCCAAAAGCAGGAATGAGGAAAGAATTATCGGAATGCATTCGGGACTTCCACTTTATACAATCGGGCAAAGAAAGGGGATAGAGATCGGGGGAACCGGACCATATTATGTTGCAAAAAAGAATCACGAAACCAACACGCTGTTCGTAGTCAAAAAATATGAAAGAAGTTCTCTTTATAAAAATAGTTTCTGTATTAAAAATATTTCTTGGATTTCCGGAAAAGAGCCTGAATTTCCTTTTTCCTGCCAAACCGTAATTCGCTACCAGCATTCTCCGGTAAGTTCCATAATTTCCAAGAAAGGCAAAAATATCCTGGAAGTTAAAACGAAAGAGTCGTTAAGAGCGATCACTCCCGGGCAAAGCGCGGTATTTTATAGAAAAAACGAAGTGATTGGCGGAGGAATAATTGAAAAATAAGTCGATAAAATTGATTTAACCTCCCTTTACTGATAAAGTAAAAATAGAGTTGCGCCCCCATAGTTTCCCCCTAACGGGGGATCACCCGCGAGGGTGACAACTTACCCCGCACCAAATATCCTCTCGTAGTTCAATGGATAGAACAAGGGACTCCTAAGCCCTAGATATAGGTTCGATTCCTGTCGAGAGGACAATTGGTGCGGGGTGAAGATAGAACAAGGGACTCCTAAGCCCTAGATTCAAGTTCGATTCTTGATGGGGGCACGAATATCACAAAAAGTGCCCAAACATAAGCCTAATTTACCTAAAAGAGTTTATTTTTTAAGGGCAGCAAATAAAGCTTATGAAACTTTCAAAAAAATACAAATACGAAATATTTTTATTTTTAGTTATTGCCATTTTTGCTATTTCTGTTTATTTACTAAGAAGCAACTTAGGATTTTTGAGTGAAAGAGAGTCTCTTGAAGAGTTTATAAAAAGCTTTGGGACACTTGCTCCTCTTGCAATTATTATTTTGATTGTGCTTGAAGTTATCATAGCTCCGCTTCCCGGATTCATTCCTGCACTTTCCGCTGGATTTATTTTCGGAACAATTGAAGGAGCTTTTTATACTCTAATTGGAAATATTATAGGAACGACGTTGGCTTTTATTATTTCCAGAAAATTAGGCCGACCTATGGTTATAAAATTTATAAATGAAGAGCGCCTAAATAAATATGAATCCATGATATCCCGAAGAGAAAGCATTCTTTTTGCATTATATTTTTTCCCCATATTTCCAATAGATATTTTAAGCTTTGCTTTCGGGTTATCTGAAGTAAAGTTCAAAAAGTTTATTATTATTGCATCAATCGGACTTTTTTTTAATGTTTTAATTATTAATTTTTTTGGTGATACCTTGGCTCAACTGTATTTCAATGGACAATAAAATTCCAAAGCAAATAATTGACATTCTTAAAAGCATCGGCGATGCCGGTTTTGAAGTATATATCGTAGGAGGATGCGTGCGCGATTTGCTTCTGGATAATCCGCCAGCTGGCGGACCAAAAGATTGGGATGTAACCACCAATGCCAAACCGGAAGAGATAACAAAAATCTTTCCAGAAAGTTTTTATGAAAATGAATTTGGAACAGTAGGAGTTAAAATTAAAAAACAAGAAAAATATCCCGGGAAAGAATTAGAAAAGGAGGAGATAGAAGTGGTTGAAGTGACAACTTACCGCATTGAATCAAAATATACCGACAAGCGCCATCCGGATAAAGTTAAATTTGCCAAGACTTTAGAAGAAGATTTGAAGCGAAGAGATTTTACAATTAATGCGATGGCAATTAAATTAAGCGAAGAGCGAAAAGTGAAAAGTGAAAGAGCTTTCGAGTTGATTGATTTGTTTGGAGGACAGGAGGATTCGAAAAATAAGCTGGTTAGGGCGGTGGGAAATCCGGAAGAGAGATTCTCCGAAGACGCTTTGCGGATGATGCGGGCAGTCAGATTTTATTCAGAGCTCGGATTTAATATTGAAAAGAATACTTTGGTAGCAATAAAGAAAAACGCTAAAAATTTGAGCTATGTTTCAAAAGAAAGAATTAAGGATGAACTCAATAAAATAATTCTTTCAGACCGCCCCGCAGAAGGAATTGATATGCTCCACGAAACTGGACTTTTGAATTACATAGTCCCGGAATTGGAAAGAGGGGTTGGGGTAGGGCAGAACAGGCATCATATATACACAATATATAAGCACAGCCTGATGTCGCTTAAATTCTCCAAGCCGAAAAAGCTTGACTTGCGCTTGGCCGTTCTTCTTCATGATATCGCCAAGCCCCAGACTAAAAGGGGGGAGGGACCCTATTCCACCTTCTACAATCATGATCATCTGGGAGCTCGGATTTCTGAAAATATTCTTAAACGGCTTAGATATTCCAATGAAATTATAAATAAAGTAAAGTTGCTCGTGGATAATCACATGTTTTATTACAATCCGGATGAAGTGGGGGAAAGTTCGGTAAGAAAGCTGATTCGCAAAGTAGGACTGGAAAATATAAAAGACTTAGTTGAGCTCCGCATGGCAGAAAGACTGGGTTCAGGAGTTCCCAAGGCGAAGCCCTATAAATTGCGGCACTTGGAATATGTGATTGACAAAGTTTCCAAAGACGCAATTTCGGTAAAGATGCTTAAAATAAACGGAAACGATCTGATGAAAGAATTGGGTCTCAAGCCCGGACCGAAAATCGGAGCAATCTTGGATGTTCTCCTCGCGGAAGCCATTGAAGATCCGGAAAAAAACAAGAAAGAAACTCTTCTTCAAAGAGCAAAAGAGCTGGACAAAGAAAACTTGGACAAGCTTCGCCAAATGGCAAAAATAAAAATAGAAGAGAAGAAAGAGGAAGAAGATCAGGAAATCAAAAAGAAACATTGGGTAAAGTAAGAATTGAGATAGAGATTTGAGAATTATGTATTTTATTTCTCAACTCTCAAATCAAAATTCTCGAATCTATATTATGGCTTCTCAAGTCGCCCACATAATCTACGCCCAGAAATATTTCGAAAAACATAATCTAAGCCCCCAAGATAAGGAAAAATTCGTTGCAGGTTGTGTTTTTCCGGATATTAGGAGAATAGACCCTTCCATCAAAAGAAAGGACACACATTTACATTTTGATCCCGTTGACTTTAATTTTGAAAATTTAAATCCTTTTGAATCCGGCTGGAAATTCCATCTTTATTGCGATATGAAAAGGGAAGAAGTATTAAATAAGAACGGCTTTTATTCCCAACCTCATACCTCCGATCTCTGGAATATTCCCTCCAAGCTTTTTGAAGATGAAATGGTATACAAAGAATTTGATAATTGGGAAAAATTCCAAAATTATTTTAACGATATTCCCTTCATAGAAACACTGGAAAGCGTCACGAAAGAAACTTTCGGTTTGTGGTACGCCATTTTAGGAAAATATATTGAAAAAAATCCTGATAACAAAAGTATAAAAACTTTCGTATCCAAACTTCCTTCAATCAGCCCCTACGCAGAAGAAATTATAAAAACAATTGACCAAATGCGAAAAAATGGTAAAGTAGTGGAGATACTTAAAAGAGTTAAAGATGAAATAGTTTAACAACGGAGTGTGGTATAACGGTATTACGCACGATTCGGGTTCGTGTAATCCGGGTTCAATTCCCGGCACTCCGACCAAATTAAACTTATGAAAATAATATTGAAAAAAATTGACGAAAATCCTCTTCACGTTATGAGAAGAGCAGGCTATGCTTTCCAGCGTCAAGATGTGGAGGAAATGTCTTTCGTGCGGGTTTTGGGAAGAGCCGGATATCCGCGCTTTCATATTTACGCCAAAAAAGAAAGGGAAGATCTTCAAATAAATATACATTTGGATCAAAAAAGAGAAACCTACGGAAATTCTTCCCGGCACCAGGGAGAATATGAAGACAGCGCCGCTCTGGAAAGGGAAGTGGAAAGAATAAAAAGTGTGCTGGCACAACATAAATAAATGTCGCTTAGCAATTTTTTTCAAAATTTAGGCACTTGGAAAATCGCGGTTATTTTAATCGCCATCGGATTTGCAGTTTATGGAAACTCCCTCACAGGAGTTTTTATTTCAGAAGACCATGGCTTGATTACTGAAAACCAATACATCAAGGATTGGAAACACATCCCGAAATATTTCTCGGAAAACCTCACTGCCGGATCAGGAGTGGAAAGCAATTGCTGGCGGCCGCTTATTCTTATTTCTTTTTCCCTTGATTATCACATTGGTAAATTAAATCCTCTTTTTTACCACCTTCAGAATCTTTTTTGGCACATCCTTTCCGGAATTTTAATTTATATTCTTTTCTCCAAGCTAATAAAAAATAAATTGGCCGCATTTTCAATGGCCACGTTTTTCCTTGTTCATCCTCTTCAAACTGAAGCGGTAACCTATATTTCCGGAAGAGGATATCCAATGTTAACAGCTCTCTTGTTTCTTTCTTTTTTATTTTTCTATAAATTTATCTTTGAAAGTAAAAACCTGAAATCATGGATACTTTCAATAATTTTTTTTGTTTTGGCTATTTTAGTCAAGGAAAGGGCTATAATTTTTCCCTTTTTGTTGTTTCTTTATTCCATAACCCTGCTTCCCAAAAAAATGGCCATACCCTTAAAAAACAAAATTATCATACTCTCTCCATATTTTATAATTTTAGCTCTGGGAATAATTTTACGCTTTACAATTCTCCACTTCACAAATACCTTTGATTTTGGGCAAGAAAATAACATTGGAGCAGATAATTTCTACCAGCAAATATTGGCCTATTTTAAAGGACTTGCAGTTTACGCCGGGCTTCTTTTTTGGCCTGCGGAACTTTATATTGAAAAAACAATCGACATTCCGCAAAATTTCTCGGATATTTATTTGATTTCCGGTTTGATTATTTTTATTATTTTATTGATTGGAACCATTTATTCTCTTTTCCAAAAAAGAATCTTCGCTTTCGGAATACTTTGGACTGCTATTTCTATTGCGCCTTCGCTATACATTTTTTCCAGGCAAGGAGTTCTTCATGAGCACTGGATGTATCTTCCCATGATTGGAATTGCGTTTGCTTTGTTTCATCCAATTTCAAACCTGATTTTACGTACGGAAATTAGGGGTTTCAGGATTTTTCTGCTATTACTTTTAACAACTTCATTTATCGCTCTTGGCGCAAGAACAATAATAAGAAATAATGATTGGAAAAATCCTATAAATTTTTATGAAAAAAATATTTCTCTCGGCGGATCGTCAGCAAGAATTTATATAAACCTGGGAATGGAATATGCGAAGCAAAAAGAGTATGATAAAGCTATAGAAAATTACAAGAAAGCAACGGAAGTTAATAATAGTTTATTTGATGCTTGGTTTTATATGGGAGATTCTTATTTTGAATCAAGAAAACTGGATGAAGCAATTGAAGCTTATCAAAAATCCATAGAGCAAAATCCTGAATTTTCTTCTGCTTATATAAATAAAGCTTCTGCTTATCAAGAGCTGGAAAATTTAGATGAATCAAGCGCAACTCTCGAGAAGCTTCTTGAAATTCATCCAGAAAACAAGGAAGCGCTTTACAATTTGGGAATGATCTATTATAAAAAGGGAGACAGGGAAAGAGCAAAGGAGTCTTTGCGAAAAATTCTTGTTACGGATCCCGAGAATCAGGAACTAATAAAACTCCTTAATAGCATGTATTAGGAAATTAATGCCTTGGTGGCGGAATTGGTATACGCGCTAGCCTTAGGAGCTAGTGGGAGCAATCCCTTGAGAGTTCGAGTCTCTCCCAAGGCACAAATCAATGAAAAAATTTCAAGCTAAAAAGGAAGATTTTATCTGTGAAAAATGCGGATTTTTTGTGAAAGGAAACGGATACACCAACCATTGCCCGAATTGCCTTTGGAGCAAACACGTGGACATAAACCCCGGAGACAGATTGGAAACCTGCCAAGGAATGATGGAACCGATTGATTTGGAAATCAGAAACGGAGAAAAGACAATTATTTTCCGCTGCCAAAAATGCGGAAAAATAGGAAGAAATAAGATTTCAGATAAAGACAGTGAAGAAAGTCTTATTTTAGTTATTAAAGAAAGGGACTATGGACCCCGTTAGAAACTATATGTATTATACTTACGTTTTAAAAAGCAAAAAAGATAAGAAATGGTATACTGGTTGTACTGTTGATTTGCGGAAACGCTTCAAGCAACATAATGACGGTGAAAGTTTTGCTACTAAAAATAGAGGGCCATTTGAGTTAATTTACTATGAAGCATGTTTAAATAAAGTCGATGCTTTCATGAGAGAAAAATATTTAAAATCAGGGATGGGCAAGCGGTATTTAAAAAATCGCTTGAAGCGTTTCCTGTTTCTAATGGGGTGGATAAAATAATAAATGTTCCGGAAAACAAAGCCGGCATAAGAATTGATGCCTTTCTTGCAAAGGATTTTTTTTCTTTGAGCAGGGGAGAAATTGCCAAGAATATTAAAAATGGAAAAATTTCTGTAAACGGAAATCAAGTCAAGCCTTCATATAAATTAAAAGAAGGCGATGAGATAGATTTAAATTTTTCTATTGAACGCGCGGAAGCAATTCCTAACCCGCAAGTGCACTTTCCCGTGATTTATGAAGATGATGACATTATAGCGATTGATAAGCCGGCCGGAATCCAAGTTCATCCCAGCAGCGTAGAAAAAGAAAAAACTATTGTAAACGGGCTCCTCTCGAAATTTCCGGAAATCAAAGATGTCCACGACGAATCTTTGGGAGCATTTCTGCGCCCGGGAATAGTTCATCGACTAGACAAGGACACTTCCGGAGTAATGATAATCGCAAGAAACATGAAGACTTTTGAGGAACTCAAGAGAATGTTTCAGGAGAAAGAAATTTCCAAAAAATATACCGCCCTGGTGCTAGGACACCCGAAGAATAAAAAAGGAATCATTACTAAGCCGATCGCTAGGTCATCTAATTACCGCAAACAGATTATTGTTGGAAAAAAGACTCAAACAAAGGCGAGAGGTGCAGTAACAAAATACAAGGAGCTCAAGAAAATTGGAAATTATTCGCTCATTGAAGCCATTCCCTTGACTGGAAGGATGCATCAAATCAGAATACATTTCTTTTCCATTGATCACCCGGTCGCTGGAGACAAAAAGTATGGCCTTAGAATAGCAAAAAAATGGCAAGGACCAATTCCGGAAAGGCAACTTCTTCATGCATCAGAGATAACTTTCAAGCTCTTTGGCAAAAAATACGCATTTTCCTCTCTTTTACCCTACGATTTCCTGGAATTCATAAAAAATATTGAGAATTAAGGAATGTGGGAGCATGCCCTGCCTCAGTTTCTGGTAAAAACATATAATACCGCAAGCAAAAGCGAAACGGATTAGCTTTTTTGGACTAAATTATATAAATCCCTGACAAAAACTGAAGCGGGGTTGACTAAAACCAAGCTAAAGGGTATTATGGAATAGCTTTTAATTTTAAAATTCCCTACAACAAAAGGTCCAAAAGCCTTATGTTTGTAGGATTATTTTTTATGCATCAGAAATTAATTAAATTTAACTTGACACAAAGAAGCAAGAAATTGCCGGATCTTCGATCAGGAGATATTATTAAAGTGCAGAGGAAAATTAAGGAAGCTAAAAGAGAAGTTACCCAAACTTTTGAAGGAATAATAATCGCCATCAAGGGAAAACAAAGTTCTTCTCCGGTGATCACGGTTCGCAAAGTTTCCCACGGAGTCGGCGTAGAACTTATTCTACCAGTTTATTCTCCAACTATTCAAAATATAGAGCTTGTCAAAAGAGCTAAAGTCAGAAGATCAAAACTATATTACATTCGCGAAAAGTCGGCAAAGTCAATGAAAATGAAATATAAGGATCTTTCTAAGTTTACTAAGGCGGAAGAGATTGCTGAAATTCCAAAGGAAGAAGAGATGTCTCTCAAAAAAACAGAAAAAGCGGAGAAATAACAAGCAAGCGAACGTGGCGGAATTGGTATACGCGCTACCTTGAGGTGGTAGTGGGAGCAATCCCGTGGAGGTTCAACTCCTCTCGTTCGCACATTTGGACTTGGACGATTAGCTCAGTTGGCTAGAGCATCTCGTTTACACCGAGAGGGTCGTAGGTTCGAATCCTACATCGTCCACTTTTTAACATTTCTGAAACATTTTATAATATAAAAAGCGCCGAAGTAGCTCAGTGGTAGAGCGAAGGACTGAAAATCCTTGCGTCGGCAGTTCAATTCTGCCCTTCGGCACCACGTAAAATCCCGAGTATTCGGGATCACGTGGTTACCGCTTGATTTACTTTAGTAAATTTTACGCGGCACCAAGAGAATCTGGGACCATAGCTCAGTGGTAGAGCGGACGACTCATAATCGTTTGGTCGTAGGTTCGAATCCTACTGGTCCCACACAAAAGTCTTTTAAACAAATCATTAATAAATTTCCAAATTTTTGAATTGGGAATTGTTTGAAAATTGAAAATTGTGAATTGAAAATTTCCAATAAGCGGGTATAGTATAATGGCTATTACATTAGGTTGCCAATCTAAGGACACGGGTTCGACTCCCGTTACCCGCTCCAGACGGAAAATTGCGATTTGTGATTTTGTGCTATAATATTTTTATAACCATTAAAAACAAAAAATGAAAAAATATTTTTTGTTGCTTCTCGTTCCGGCAGTATTTGTGCTGTCAGGATGCGGAGAAACAAACATGAAAAATCCCGCTAGCGAAGGCGTAGGAAAGAGTGGAAAAAATTTAAGCTATCCAACTCTCTACACCCAAGAAAGTCTTCCGCAATATTCGGATGCGAAATTAGTGCAAATTATTAGTGATGGCCCAACTCTCAAGGAAGGAGTCTTATTGAGACTGGAAAGCTCCAAGGATGTGAAAACGATTTCCGCTTACTATGACGATCAAATGGCAAAACTTGGATGGACAATGCCGGCAGTTAATACCCCTACCGAGGCAAGCTATGCCACACAATATGAAAAGGGCGCGAAATACATCCAAATGACAGTTTCATCCCTTGACAGCAAGACTCAGACAATTACCTTGAGCCTTATGCAAAAATAAGATAAAATTACCTCTCAATAAGCCAAAACTAGGTAGCTGAAAATCCCTTTAGATAAGGGGTTTTTTATTTTTTATGGCCCAGTTAAGCCATTTTTTGTCTTGGAAGTTTGACTCCCGGCTTTTTTTATGCTAATATATACGGTTGGCTAAAATAGTAAGCCAGCCCAAGAGAATTAACAATTTAATACGGTTACACTAATAATTAACTGAAATTTATGCGTATTATTAGTATTTTTGTAACCTTGCTGACTGCTTGGACGATGAACTTTCCTCAAATAGCGTTAGCAAGTGGAAATACTAATACAAAAACAGAATTTGAAGTAAAAACCGCTGATATAAATTACGAAAAAATTCCTTATAATTACGAAGGATATATTCCCATAAAAAGCGCTGTGGAAACCAAAAACGAGGCTATTTTAGCCAAGTGGAAGGTCAAGCAGGCTCATATGTGGAACAGTCTTCCTTCCGGTAAATTCAAAATTTTGGCCACTAATTATACCGCTGCCGCCGATGAATGCGGAAAAAGCGATGGTATCACCGCTTCAGGAATCAAGGTTCATCAAGGAACCTTGGCCTGTCCTCCGCAGTATCCTTTCGGAACCAAGATTGATATTGAAGGATACGGAACCTATATCTGTGAAGATCGCGGTGGTGCGATAAAAGGAAACCATTTTGACATTTACACCACACACAAAAAGGACGCTTTCGCTTTTGGAAAAAGAAACCTGATAGCGGAAGTCGTGAAATAATAAAAACATGTCCCGCCTTTAGTGAAGGGCGGGATTTTGTTTGACCTTGAATTTCATTTTTGATAAGCTGATAGTGCTTTAAGGTCCGGTGGCCGAGTAGTTAGGCAGAGGTCTGCAAAACCTCGTAGAGCAGTGCAAATCTGCTCCGGACCTCGAGTATCTAAGTGCCGTGGTGGTGGAACTGGTAGACACGCAAGACTTAAAATCTTGTGGATGAATAATCCGTGAGGGTTCGAGTCCCTCCCGCGGCACCAAAAAACTCCCAAAAGGGAGTTTTATTTTTTACTTACTTTCTAAAGTTTACTATAATTTCCATTCTCTTAGCTCTAAAAAAATCTTTGGCAAATTTTGCGGCCTTATATGGAGGATAGCCCTTGCAACTGAAAACATCGAGATATGCAGCGCCAGACTGATTGGCAAAGTGAGCAGAAATAAGAGAGGTTTCAATAAGCTGAGTCATTGAATATCCGGAAACGCGGGGATTTTCTCCAAAATTTATAATAACTGTTTCTCCAAATCTTTTCATTTCTATCAATTCACAAAGCTCTCTAACAAACTTTTTTATTTTTATAGCATTTTTGATTATTTTCGGGTTGCAACCATAAAGGTCTATCTGAGTGCTTATTCCCCAGGGATTATTTTTTTTGTATTTCCTTATAATTTCTTGATCCTTGTTCATTATTTTGTTTATCGTATTGCACTTACATTTATAAGTGCATTATATTGGATTTGCAATATTATGCAATGCTGAAAATGGCTGAAGTTTTTAAAAGATCAGAAAAGCATCCCCTGCTCAGTTTTTCTGCTCTCTTCCGCTGTTTCTTCTTTTTTTGGCGATAAACTTTCTTTTTCAATCGCTTCCAAAACTTTGAGAATTCTCTTAAAGTCTTCTATTAAAACAGTTCTCATTCCTCCATTATACAATGCGGCGGCAGGATGATAGAGGGCATAGAAAACCCTGATTCCCAAATCTTCCGTAGTCCTGCGGAGTGCTTTGCCATGAATCTGGGAAATTTTCTTTCCTGGAATAAATCTTTCTAGGGAATGCCTTCCAAGAGTCACAATAATTTTAGGATTTATTATTTTCACTTGTTCTCGAAGCCATGGCCAGCAAGCTTCTACTTCTTCCGGAAGCGGATCTCGGTTTCCCGGCGGCCGGCATTTGACAACGTTTCCGATAAACACATCTTTTCTCTTTAGGTTGATGACTTCCAGCATCTCATCCAAAAATTTTCCCGCCGCTCCGACAAACGGCCGCCCCAGTTCGTCTTCTTTTTGTCCCGGACCTTCGCCAATAAACATAATTTCCGCATCCGGACTGCCCTCCCCAGGAACGACATTCTTGCAAGTTCCACGTAGAACACACTTGCTACACTTGAGCATTTTTTTATTGAGTTCTTCTAGTTGAGATTGTTTATCCATAAATTCAAAACTCGAAATCCGAAGCACTAAATCCGAAACAATGTTCAAAAATCTAAACATTTAAAACATTTGGATTTAAGTATTTGAGATCTGTTTCGAATTTCGGGTTTGGATATTCGAATTTTAGTGAATATCTTGTATTCTGATCAATTTAAATTCATCATTTTCTGTGTTCCAAACCGCAAAGGTTGCCGGATAAAAAGTTCCTGTCACGTTTCCGGGATTCAGCATTTTGCAAGATTTTATGTTTTCCTCCCAAGGTTTATGAGTGTGTCCGTAAAAAACAAAATTGTATTTCCCTGACTGGCAAAGTTTTTTTGCCATCTCTGGAAAATGAACAAAGGCAAAAGTCTTATGTTCTACTTTTCCTTCTCCGAAATCTTTGAAAATTTTTGTGTTTTTATATTGATTATCTTCAAATGGATAATCTTTAATATGGTCGTTATCCATATTTCCAAAAGTGTATAAAATTTCTCCAGAAAAGTTTTCATTTAAAAAATCCAGAGTTTCAAGAGCTGCCAAATCTCCGCAGCAGATTATTTTTTCAATCGTGTTATTTTTACAATAATCCAAGACTTTTCTTAGATTTACCGTGTTGTCATGGATGTCTGAAATTATTACAATCTTCATGCTTCTATTTTTCATCACGCATTTTCTTTAGAATTTTAATATCATTTTTTACTTCCGGCCATTGCGTTTCACAGATCATATCAATACCGTTTTCTTTTGCGAGATTGACTATTTTTTTAAAGGCAGTGCTGATTTTTCCTCTTCCAATATGCTCATGCCGGTCGCGGTGCGATCCCAAATCGCTTTGGCTGTCATTGGCATGAATGAGTTTTATGTTCTCAATTCCGATTTCCTTGTCTATTTTTTTGATTGTATTTTGAAAGTCAGTCCAATCATATCCGGAAGCGAAAGAGTGCTGGGTATCAAGACAGATCCCAGCAATTGAAGCGGAGTTTGTTTTTTTGATAATTTCCGCGATTTCCGACAAATCATCGCCGATTATCTTTCCCGCGCCGGCGCTGTTTTCTAAAAGAAGTTTTGCTGTCCCCGCATATCCCTCCAAGCATTTTTTAAGCATCTCAATGGCTTTATTAAGCGCCTCTTTTTCTCCCAAGTCTTTGGCTGTTCCTATGTGCGTCATTACAAATTTAGCGCCGATGAGGCTTCCGCGCTCCAGCTCGTCTCTGATAACACTAACGGAGCCATAACGTATGCGATTACTTCCCGAGGCGAAGTTTATATAATAAGGAGCGTGAATGTAGGTTTCCCGAATTTTGAATTTTGAATTTTGAATTTTGAATTTTTCACAGATTTCTGCGGTTATTTCCGGAGCTGGCCCGCCTTGCGGAGAACGGGTAAAAATTTGCATCACTTCGCAGCCCAAATCGAAAGCGTTTTTGGGAGCGTTTTGAATTCCGCCTGCTATTGAAACATGAGCGCCAATATACATATAACCAAAAAAGAGTTTATAACCTAAGAATACTTTATAAATCCTTGTTAGTAAATCCTCTTTTTATTATACAATTTCCCAACCATTTTCTGTTTCTTTTATTTTTCCCTTAACTTCAAAACCACTAGCAAGCCTGTGTCCTCCTCCTCCAAGTTTATGGGCAATCTTAGAAACATCAACTCCCTTATAATCCTCGGACCGCAGACTTCCTTTTATCATACTGTCATCCTTCTCATAAAGTATCAGGGAGAATTTCGCTCCCGGAACAGTGTTTAAAATCGCAGCAACTTGAGCAATGTCTTCGGTAGAAGCATGGCATTCCTCCACATCTTTCTTGGTAAGCGCCGTTGCAATCATTCCGTTTTTTGAGTTTACTTTTGCTTTTTCAAACGCCTTGCCCCAAAGCTTCAAGGTTTCAAATTTTTTATTTGAAAAAATTAAATTCACTATCTTATTTGTCGGCGCTCCTCTTTTCATAAGCTCTGAAGCTATCCCAATTACCTCTGGGGTGGTGTTGGCATGCTGAAACATTCCCGTATCCCACAAAATTCCCAACATTAAAAATGTCGCCATATTCTTGCTTATATCGATTTTTTTCGCTCTAAAAAAAGCATAGACGATCTCGCAAACAGAAGAATAAGAAGGATCTATGATATTAATATCGCCCTTGAGAGAAATATCGGGATGATGATCAATAAGCACAACTACCTGATTTTGGGAAAGATTGTTAAAAATTTTATCAAACCCTCTTTCCACGCTGTCGCAAGCGATTATGGCATCGAAGGATTTAAGATCTGTCTTCTGGGGATACTTGAAATTATCCGAAGTTATTGATTTTAAAAAGGAAGGCAATGGATCAAAACAGGCAATTTCGGCAATTTTTCCCAAACTTAAGACATATTCTCGTAAAGCTAAAACAGATCCAACCGTGTCGCTATCTGGACTAGAATGGGCAAAAAGAAGAATTTTGCTTGATTTTTTAATTACGTAATTAAGCGTCGCGAACTCCGATGAGAAAGTTTTCATCAACTAATCATTTAATCGTTAATTTTATTCATTTTCCCGAATTTTAATGAATAGCTTTTCCATTTCTGAAACTCTTTTTTCCGTAAAATCAAGCTTAAATTCGATTTTTGGAAGAGGTTTTGTTGAAAGTTTCTTGTTTAAAATCCCTTGAATTTTATAAATTTCTTTTTCAAGTGTCTTTATTGCATATTCAAATTCGCTTTCGGGAAAAACACTAATAAACACTTGAGTATAGCGAAGATCTTTGGATGTGTCAACTTTTGAAATTGTCAAAAAAATACCCGGCTTAATCTCAATGCTGCGGGAAATTATCTCAGAAATGATTTTCTTTATATTCTCGTTTACTTTTTCTATGCGATAGCTCATCTGCTCTTTGTGCTATAATTTGTTTTCTTTTTCTTCTTCTTTGAAACAAACCAATACATCCCCTTCTTTTATCTTGATGTCTCCTTCAAAGGTAATTCCGCATTCATTTCCTTGCCCCACCTCTTCAACGTTACTCTTATTCTGCTGCAAATTCGAAACAGTTCCTTTTCCAATTATTTCTTTTTCTCTCTTTACCTCAATATGCATTCCCTTGATCATTTTTCCCTCAAAAACTCTTCCGCCAACAATCATGTCCCGTTTTCCATTCTTGAAAATAGCCAAGACTTTAATTTTTCCAAGGTCGGTCCGAATAATTTCTACAGGCAACATTTTGCTCAGTATTTTTTTGACATCTTCTACTAATTCGTAAATTATATTAAAAAGTTTTATTCCAACTCCTCCACTTTCTGCCATTCTTTTGGCAACCGGAGTAATGATCACATTAAAGCCTAGGATTTTTGCTCCGGCACTTTCTGCAATTTTTACATCTGATTCGGTTACATTTCCTATTCCTTCGCTAATATACTCAATGGCCACTTCGTCTGACTTTATGGAGGAAAGTATCTGCTTTATTGCCTCAAGTGATCCCTGAACATCCGTTTTAAGCACTATTCTTAATTTCTTTATGTCTTTATCGGAAGTTGCTTCTTCCATTCTGCTTCTAAAAAGTTCCTTTTTACTGTCTGTCAAAAAGCTCTTGGCCCTTATCCTGTAATTATTTTTAGCTCTATCGGCTACATAAATAACATCGTTGGCACCAGAAACGGAGTCTAGTCCAATAATAGTTACCGGCATGGAAGGCAAAGCGCTATTAATACTAATTCCCGAAAAATCCTCCATTTTTCTTATTCGTCCCCGTGAAGTCCCAGCAATCACGTCCTGTCCGACCTTTAGCGTTCCGGTTTTTACCAAAATTGTTGCCACGGGACCTTTTTTTGAATCCAAATGCGCCTCAAGAACGACACCCATTCCTTCTCTTTTTGGATCAGCCCTAAAATCCTCAATTTCAGATACAATAATAATGCTTTCCAGAAGGTCGTCTATTCCAACTCCCTTCTTGGCACTGACTTCTACTGAGGGCGTATTTCCTCCCCAACCTTCAAGCAGTATTCCATTTTCTGCCAATTCTTGCTTTACTCTTTTTATATTAGCTTCGGGCTTGTCTACCTTATTAATAGCCACTACTGTAGGGATTTTCTTTATTTTTAGATATTCAACTACTTCCTTTGTCTGCGGTTTCACTCCATCATCTGCCGCCACCACTAAAACCGCAACATCCGCAATACTTACTCCGCGCTCTCTCATTGCTGAAAAAGCCTCGTGTCCAGGCGTATCAATAAAAGTGATGATTTTTCCCTTCTTTTTAACTTGATAAGCGCTGATATGCTGGGTAATTCCTCCTGCTTCTTTGGCTACTACGTTGGTTTTTCTAATAGCATCAAGGAGTGTAGTTTTTCCATGGTCAACATGGCCTAGGATTGTAACAATAGGTGGCCTGGGGGACGTATTTTCCTTGTTTTTGGCTTCATTTTTGGAAAATTCCACTAATTTTTCCAAAGTAAGATAGTCTCGGGGAGAATTTTCCAAGCTTTCTTCTACGGAAAATCCAAGATCTTGGGCGATAATGGCTGCCGTTTCAAAATCTATCTCTTCATTTATTGTTACAATTATTTTGTTTTTCAACAGCTCCATTAGAATTCGGGATGCGGGCAAATCTAAAATTTCACTTAACCTTTTTATGGTAACTGAGCTGGGTATTTTTACCAATTTTATTGCGCTTGATTCTGAATTATCCATTATTTTTCTCATTTTCATTAAATTTCTTATTCTTAGCAAGGCTAGCTGTCGCCACGGCTTCTTTTTCCTCTTCGGTAAGCGGGTATTTTTCCGATTTTCCTTCTATTATTGGCTTTAAATATACTCGGGTATTTTCCTTGGTATGAAGAGAGGAAAGCACAAATCCACAATTTTTACCGTCAATAAGCGCCAAAGAAAAGCTCTGATCGCCTCCTATGTCATTAAAGGGATTAAATCTTATCATGCTGGCTTTGCAAAGTCCTCTTGATGCCAAGCTGTGAATTTTTCCAGAAATATCATAAAGCTCCTGTACGTCGTCATTGAGAGATTCTATTTCTTTAGAGTTTTCTAGAATTAAAGGCTCTAATTCTTGTCCGTTTTTGCCTTTTAAAAAAATCTTTAATTTTTTTTCATCCCCTCTTAGCTTTAAAAATAAAATTAAATTAAAAATAATCGCCAAAAGGCTTAAAAGCAGACACAAAGCCAATAGCCACTTGACACTAATGAGAGATAAAAAATCCATTGCTTTAAAAAATTTATTTCAGCTATTTTTTCTTTTGTAAATTAAAACTAGCACCTATTTTCCCTTCTGTAAACCCTAGACAAACGATGTCATATTAACAGATTATCATCCTCTCTTTAAATGAGGATTTTAAATGCACACATATTATCAACACATTATAAACTTTTCAACGTGATTTTTTCTTGACCTGGACAGGTCTTTTAATACATAATGTAATAACTAGGAATAATCCTTCTTTATATGACTAATGATGAGCTTTGGCAAGCAGTTTTAGGAGAAATAGAGCTTTCTATATCAAGAGCTAATTTTATCACTTGGTTTAAAAACACTTCCATTGTTTCAAGCGACAACGGGGTGATTATTATTGGCGTTCCCAACGGATTTGCCAAGGAGTGGTTGGAAAATAAATACAATACTTATATTATTAAGGCTTTGCGCAGTTTTAATCAGGATGTTAAGGAAATAAAGTGCATTATAAATATAAGCAATTCTCAAGATTTTGGCTTAAATAAGGTAAAAAATGTCGATGCAGTCAAGGGCCCGCTTATTTCAAGGAATTATGCCCAAAATATTACCAAAGAAGGAAAATTTTATTCTCAACCAGACCAGATAGGCAAGGAAAATAACCTTAATAACCGATATCAGTTTGAAAATTTCATTGTTGGGGAAAATAATGAGCTTGCCAGGGCCGCTTGTTATGCAGTCTCTCAAAATCTAGGCAAAGCTTACAATCCCTTGTTTATTTATGGGGGAGTGGGACTGGGAAAAACACACCTTCTTCAATCTATTGGAAATGAGATTATTAAAAAAGATCCTAAGAAAAGAGTTTTATATATTACTGCGGAGAGATTTGCTGGAGAACTGGTAGATTCTATAAAAAATCAGAAAGTAAGCCAATTTAAAGATTATTATCAAAATATTGATCTCCTTATTATAGACGACGTTCAATTTCTTTCTGGCAAGGAAAAGACTCAGCATGAGTTTTTTCATATTTTCAACGCCTTATACCAATTAAATAAGCAAATTGTCCTAAGCAGCGATCGCCTCCCCAAGGCTATTCCCACTCTTGAAGAACGGCTACGCTCACGATTTGAAGGAGGAATGATCGCAGATGTGGGAGCCCCTGATCTTGAAACAAGAATGGCAATATTACGGTCAAAATCAGCAGAAAAGGATATTTCTTTAGAGGATGCTGTCATAAGATTTATAGCGGAGAATGTTAAAAATAACATTCGCGAGCTTGAAGGAGCTTTGAATAAAGTAATTGCGTGTTCGGAACTAGAAGGAAAAAATCCCAGTCCGGAAATCGCTAGAAAAGCCCTCTCTGAATTTATTTCAAGCGGAAAAAGAAAGGGTGTCCATGCCCAGTATATAATTGAAATAGTGGCTAACTTTTATAATATAAGTATTCCTGAAATCATAGAGAAGGGACGAAGAAAGGAAGTGGCTTTAGCAAGACAAGTCGCGATGTATTTAATACGAAATGAGCTTAATGCTTCTTATCCTTCTGTGGGTGAGAAATTTGGAGGAAGGGATCATACTACCGCTCTTCATGCCCATGAAAAAATCAGCCGGGAGTTGGAAAACGACGAAAAGTTAAAAGAAACAATTATTGCAATAAAAGAGAAGATTTATAGTGTATAAGTTGTGGAGAACTATTTATAATTCGGCATTTTCATTTAAATATTTGTGGGAAATGTGTGAATAATTATGTGTTGTTGTGGTTAATAAGAATATGATTATTAAAAAAATTGATTAAACCCACCTTAAGCCCACAGGTAAATTACTATTTTTTGCCAAATTATCCACAAGATTGAAGTAAGTTTTTTTACTTAACAGGGCTTATATCTTCAAATATCCACAATTAGCAATTCATCTATATATTAATAATAAATTTAAATTATATATAAATTATTATAATATACTTAATACTATGAAAATAATTTGCACTAAAAATAATTTTAAAAAAGCAATTAGGATTGCTGAGACTGTGGTGGGAAAACAAATTACCCTACCGATTTTAGAAAATGTGCTTTTAGAAACAGAAAAAGGAATGCTGAAAATACTTGCGACTAATTTGGAAATAGGAATATCTTTTAAAATCGGAGCAAAGATAAAAGAAGAAGGCAAAATTACCATTCCAGCTAAGCTTCTTGGTAATTTTGTGGCAAATTTGCCTTCAGGAGATGGAGAAATTGCTTTTGAAGTTGACAACCAAGTGTTGAAAGTGAAAAGCGACGGATATGAAGCTAAAATAAAAGCATTGGGTGCGGAGGATTTTCCAATTATTCCTGAGTTGAAAAGCAATTTTTTGTTTTCACTTGACCCAGTGATGCTTAAAAATGCTATTCCCAAAATATTACCCTGTATTTCAATTGATAATTCCCGTCTGGAGTTAGGAGGAATTAATCTAAGATTTGAAAAAGATAAAATCAGCTTGGCGGCAACAGACAGCTTCCGCTTGGCAGAAGTGGCAATTACAATTAAAAGCCTAAATAAAGATGATTATGAAGCCTTTGTGTTAAAAAATGAATCCATTATTATTCCAGCAAATACCCTTGCGGAAGTTTTGCGCATTATTGAGGGTGAAGATTTCGAGGATCTTAAAATTTTTATGGAAGAAAGCCAAATTTTCTTTCAAATAGGTCCCGCAAAGCTAGTTTCACGCCTTATTAATGGAAAATATCCGGATTACAAGCAAATAATACCTAAAGATTTTAAAACCAAGACTATTGTGTTTAAGGAAGAAATATTAAGGGCGGTTAAAATTGCCAGCCTTTTTGCCGGCAACCGCACCGGAGAAGTGTCGCTTAATATTGATTCTAAGAATAAGGAAATTATGGCAATGGCCCAATCGGAAGAAAAAGGAGAAAATAAGTCGGTTATTTCTGCCATAACAGAAGGAGAAGACCAGGAACTTATTTTTAATTCTCGCTACATTCTTGACGGCATCAATTCGGTTTCTTCGGAAAAATTAGCAATTCTGGCTAATAGAGGATTTTCTTCGGTGGCCATTAAAATGATAGGCGAGGGAGACGAGATTATGGATAACTTCACTTATATCGTAATGCCGATAAAAAAATGAGAGCCATAGGAGAACTTATTATCAGAGCCAAAAAAGGATTGAGCAGGAAATGGGATGAAAAAAGCATATTCTTTGCCTTCAAAAAAATAATAAAAGAAGAATATGGAAAAATAGGAGAATTTCATTTTTCCCCACAGCTTTTAAAAAATAAAAAACTTTTTGTAAAATCAGACAACTCTGCTTGGGCAGGGGATCTTTGGATTAACCGTGGCGAAATCATCCGCAAGATAAATCAGGAATTAGGATCGGAAGAGGTGGAAGAAATAAAATTAAGTCAAAATTAATTTTTTTAAAATTATCTCAATGCCTGAAAAAGCGAAAGAAAAAATTTTTCTGATTATTGACTCCAATGCGGTGGCACATCGGGCTTTTCATGCACTCCCGCCACTTTCCACAAAAAGCGGCGCTTTGGTAAATGCCGCTTACGGCTTTGCGCTGACGCTTTTTAATGTAATTGGCAAGTTTAATCCGGAATATATCGTGGCAACATTTGACCTAAAAGAACCAACCTTCCGTCATAAGGAATTTAGCGATTATAAGGCAACTAGGATAAAGGCTCCAGATGAATTTTATAAGCAAATTCCGATTATCAAGGAAATTCTCAAAGCCTTTAACATCCCCATTTGTGAAAGAGAAGGTTTTGAAGCGGATGATGTGATTGGAACCATCGTTAGAAAAAATGAAAAAGACAACCCGGAAATTAAAAACATTATTGTAACCGGAGATTTGGACGCCTTGCAACTAGTTAATAATAAAACATTGGTTTACACAATGAAAAGGGGAATTAGCGAAGCAATTCTTTATGGAAAAAAAGAAGTGGAGGAAAGATATGGATTTTCTCCGGAAAAATTACCGGATTTTAAAGGTCTTCGCGGGGACGCTTCAGACAATATTCCGGGAGTCAAAGGAATCG
Organism: uncultured Bdellovibrionales bacterium; assembly: GCA_964440305.1. Lineage (GTDB taxonomy): Bacteria > Patescibacteriota > Minisyncoccia > Moranbacterales > JAKLHP01 > CAYTRS01. Next base: position 12,459 of record CAYTRS010000003.1, on the reverse strand, counting down.
GGGAAAAAACAGCCAAAGATCTGCTCTTGGAACATAAAAGCTTGGAGAAAGTCTATTCAGCACTTTCTCAAATAAAACCTTCCTTAAGAGAAAAACTTGAAAGGGATCGGCTTCAAGCTTTTATGTCCAAGAGACTTGGAACAATTGAAACCAATGCCCCAGTTCCTTTTAATATAGAAAAAGCAAAAGTCCGCTATTTTGAAAGAAAAAAGGCAGTAAAAATATTTCAAGACCTCAATTTTTATAGCTTAATAAGAAGAATTCCTCAAAAGGGACTGGAACAAGAAATTGATCAGAATTCCGGTAAGCAGGAGGTGAAAGATTTTAAATTTAAGAAAATTGAAGAAAAAGAAATTGAGGATTTTTTTGACATTGCCGGAGAGAATGATGAAGTGGCAATAAAACTGAACATTGAAAATCAATCTTCTAACAACAAAAAAATTTTGGGGATAGCGTTAAGCCATAAAACAGGGAGAGCTTCCTACATTGATTTTTCAAAACGAAATATTCCAAAAATAAAAAAAATGTTAGAAAATGAAAGAATCCGTAAAGTCGGCTATAACCTGAAAAGTGATATCAGAATTCTTAAAGAAACGGGAATAAAATTAAGCGGAGTTTATTTTGACGTTATGTTGGGAGCGTATGTTCTCAATCCCGGAAGCAACATCGAATTTGCAAAATTAGTTTTGGAATATTTGGGGGAGGAAATAGGTTTGGAAAATAAAAAAGGGCAGTTGGAACTTGAAATGAAAAAAGCAGACAGCAAAGAAGTTAGCTGCGTTGCAGTAGACTATATCTTAAAACTCAAGGGAATTTTTGAAAAGAAAATAGCAGAGATATCCCTCAATCAAAAAAAAGATGCCAATTTAAAAAAAGTTTTTGAAAATTTGGAAATGCCTGTGGTTGGAATTTTAGCCCAAATGGAAGAAAGTGGGATTAGATTCAACCCGATAATCTTTAAGGGAATATCGGAAAAAATAGAAAAAAGAATACAAAATCTGGAAAAAAGCATCTATGATTTGGCAGGAAAAGGATTTAACATAAATTCTCCCAAACAATTGGCGGAAATTTTATTTTCCAAACTTAAGATTCCGACAGCTGAAATTAAAAAGCTTAAAACCGGATTTTCTACCGCCTCAGCCGAACTTCAAAAAATAAAGAAAGAACATGCGATTATAGAAAAAATCGAAAAATATCGGGAACTTTTCAAATTGAAAACTACTTATTTGGATACGCTTCCAGTGCTGGTTGATAAAAATTCAAGAATTCACACCAATTTCAATCAGGCAGTTACAACTACCGGGCGGCTTTCTTCTTCTGATCCGAACCTTCAAAACATTCCCACTAAAACTGATTTGGGACAGCTTTTGCGGACCGCTTTTGAAGCGGAAAAGGGATATAATTTTATAAGCGCGGATTATTCCCAAATTGATCTTAGGGCAGTGGCGCATGTCAGCAATGACGCGCGAATGATAGAGACTTTTCTTAAGGGCGAAGACATACATTCGACGACAGCGGCGGAAATAAACAAAGTAACCCCTTCCAAAGTGACTGACAAAATGCGGCGCAGTGCCAAGGCGCTTAATTTCGGAGTGATTTATGGAATGAGCGTATTTGGATTTTCCCAAAGTGCTGGAATTGAAAGAGATGAAGCTAAAAAATTCATTGACGAATATATGAAAAAATTTTCAGGAGTAGCGCAATATATGCGGGAAACTAAGGAGTTTGCCAAGAAAAAGGGATATGTAGAAACGCAAATGGGAAGAAGAAGATATATTCCAGAAATAAATTCTCCGAATTTCCAAGTGCAAAACGCAGCGGAGAGAATGGCAATAAATATGCCGATCCAAGGTTTGGCGGCGGATATCATGAAGCTGGCGATGATTGAAGTGCACAGAAATGTGGTGAAAAAATATAATAGCGATAATCCAGAAAGCGTTCGAATGGTTCTCCAGATCCACGACGAAATAATCTTAGAAGTAAAAGAAAACTTGTCAAAAGAAGTTGCACGGGAAATAAAAGAAGTTATGGAAAAAGTTTATAAACTAAAAGTACCCTTGGCGGTTAATGTTAAGATTGGAGATAACTGGGGGGAAATCTAATAAAGTAAAAAGAGAAAAGTAAAAAATTAGGAATATGCTTTTGACTTTTTACTTTTAATTTTTTACTTTGAAATATGCCTGAGCTTCCCGAAGTTCAAACCATCGTTTCTGATTTAAACAGAAAAATAAAAAGCAACAGGATTGTTGGTTTTTGGAGTGACCATAAAAAGGCGATAAAAGGCAATCACAATATTTTTATTAAGGAAATAATAGGCAGAAAGATTATAAAGGCGGAAAGAATTGGAAAAAACATCCTAATCAATTTAAGCGGAGGAAAAACAATTCATATCCATCTTAAAATGACAGGGCACTTGCTAGTAAAGTTAAAAGTTAAAAGTGAAAAGTTAAAAGTGAAAGAGGAGGATTTTTTTGATGATAAGGTTAATCAGTATATTCATCATATTTGGTATCTCGAATCTCCAAATCTCAAATATCCATACGACAAAACCTTGGAATTTTCAGACTTGAGAAAATTCGGAAGAATAGCTCTCATTAATAAGAACAAGATAAAAGAAACAGTGGGAATGAAAAAATTGGGAGTTGACGCGATAGATGAAAAATTTACCTCGAAGAATTTCGGCGATATTTTAGATGGAAATAAAAATAAAAAAATCAGAGATATTTTAATGGATCAGAAAAAAATTTCCGGAATTGGAAATATTTATGCTTCAGAGATTCTTTATGTTGCCGGAATTTTGCCAGAAAGAAGAGCATTCTCTTTAGGTGTTGCGGAAAAAAACAAACTCCGCCTCTCAATCAGGAAAGTGCTTCAGAAAGCCATAAAAATGCGGGGAACATCTTCTAGTGATTTTCGCGACACCTCCGGCGCTCCGGGAAATTTCCAGAAAGCCCTTAAGGTTTATCAAAAAACTGGAAAGAAATGCAAGAAGTGTGGTAGTATAATAAAAAGAATCAAGATGGGACAAAGAAGCGCTTTTTATTGTCCCGGATGCCAAAAGTAAATTATTAATTAAAAATAAAAAATATGACAAGCAAGAAAAAAATAATTATTGCCGTGGTCGCAATCTTAGTATTGGGAGGTGTGTTTTATTTTTTCTTTGGAAGGGACGATCTGCGTTCCAAGAAAGCCAAACAAATTAACCTTGAAAACGAGGCCAAAGAAGGAGAGTATAATATTGCCAACGAGGGAAATGTCAGCCCGATTTCGGGATTGGCTTGCGAGAATTGGAAACGACGGCCATTAGCCGTAATGCAGCCAGCCGATGTGCCAGCTCGTCCGGCAGCTGGATTTTCCGAGGCGGATATGGTAATTGAAATGCCCTGCATCACTGCTTCCATTACCCGCCTTATGGGTATTTATGTCTGCAATACCCCATCAGAAGTGGGATCAATGCGAAGCTCTCGCCACGACTATATCGCTCTTGCCAAGGGAATGGATGCGATTTTTGCCCATTGGGGAGGATCGCATTTTGCGATTGAAAAACTGAATCAAGGGGTTATTGACAATTTAAATTGCAACGACGACGGCGGAAAATCGGCCGGCAGATGCTGTTTCAGAAAAGAAGGAATGTCTCGCGGAGTGGACAGTGGATATGCAAGACCGGCAGAACTTCTTGCTTGCGCTAAGGAATTCGGCTATCGGCTGGAAAACCAATTCGTAGGATATCCTCACCAAGCAGAAGCTTCGGTTGAAGAGCGGCCCAGTGGCGGACACTTGCGGGTAGCTTTTGCGGGACCTTATGCGGCTGAATATGATTATGACAAAGCGTCCAACTCTTATCTTCGCACTTGGGGAAATGTTCAGGATACGGACCGCAATAACGGCCAAAGAATCGCGCCGAAAAACATCGCGGTGATAATGGCAAAATCCGAACAAGTAGAGGGACAATATAACAATGTCCAGGTTGGCGATCCCTGGTATGATGATTCTGATTCCGGAGAAGCGTTTTACTATATGAATGGAAAAGAAATCAGGGGTAGTTGGAAAAAGGATAAATCAAAGCTGGAAAGCAAGCTGTTCTTTTTTGATGAATCAGGAAAGGAAATCAAATTTGTTCCCGGGCAAATCTGGGTGGAGATTCTAGAGCCGGGACAGGCGTTGCGTTGGACGCCGATTCAATAGGCAAACATCCAATATGTTGATTTTTCTTTACGGAGAAGACGAGCACCGTCTTTCCCAAAAAACAGCAGAAATAAAGGAAAAGTTTCTCAAAAACCAATCGGGCGCAACCCCGGTTGTTTTTGAGTTTGAAAAGAATTCCGAGAATGAAAAAATTTCGAAGCTAAAGGAAAATCTCAAAAAGGAAGGGCTATTTACTTCAAAACAGCTGATAATAATAAAAAATTTAATTTCAAACTTTTCTTCTGAAGTGCAATCGGATTTGGAAAATTTTTTGAAAAAAGACAGTGAAATAGTCCAGGGAAAAGAAAAAGTCATCGTATTTGAAGAGCGGGGAAAAATAAATGAAAAAAATAATTTCTTCAAGTTTCTTTGTAAAAATTCCAAAAAGCAGGAATTTGAAAAGTTAGGCGGAGCGAAATCAAGAAATTGGATAAGCGGAAGGCTTAAAGAATTGAATTCCAGGCTTAAAATTTCTCCTGCTGCCCTTGAAAAGCTGATTGTTTTTTGCCAGGGGGAAACCATGGCATTGGAAAACGAGCTGAAAAAACTTGCGAACTATAGGGAAGTAGGACTGATTTCCGAGGAGGATATAGATTTACTGGTAAAATCCCATCTAAGCGCCACTATCTTTGAAACAATTGACGCAATTTCCGGAAATGACAAGAAAACTGCCTTGAAAAATCTTCACAGCCGGATTCAAGCCGGCGATGACCCGCATTATATTTTTTCAATGCTTTTGTACCAGTTCAGAAATCTTCTGAAAATCGGCGATTTTTATTTCAATGGAATATCGGATCAATACGCAATTTCTAAAAAAGCGAAAATACATCCTTTTGTCGTCCAGAAAGCTGTCAAAAGCTTAAGGAATTTTTCCTTAATAAAGCTCAAAGAAACCTATCTAGAGCTGGAAAATCTTGATATTAAGGTAAAAACCGGAAAAATCGGTATCGAACTAGCGCTGGACAAGTTTATTGTTGAGATCTAGAACCTGCCAAGGCTTGGATATTTTAAATAAAAATCCCCTTCGAAGGGGATTTTAAGTGTTTAGATGACTATTTTGCTGTTACCAGCTTTTTAACCAATGCATTAAGTCTAGACTTTTTTCGGGCGGCGGTGTTTTTCTTGATGACTTTTTTCTGGGCAGATTTGTCCAAGGCTTTCACGGCTTCTTTCAGGAATTTTTTGGCATCTTCCGCCTTTCCGGCAGAAACTGCTTCACGGGTTTTCTTGATCGCGCTTTTCAAAACTCCTTTTATGATTCTGTTTTTAGCAGTTTTTTTCTTGGTAACCCGCATATACTTCCTGGCTGATTTCTTGATAGGCATTGTAGTTTAAGTTAAGGTTTAATTTTCTGGGACTGTAATATATTATCTTTAACACAGCTCAGCATTTTTTGCAACTATTAAATTATTTTTCCAAAAAGAAAAGGCGCTGCGGCGCCTTTGGTTGGCTTTTTAATTCCTATTGAGCCTGCTGACTCATCTCTATTTCTTTTATTTTCTGGTCAATGATATTGTATTTTTCCTGAGCGAGATTTAATTCTTCTTGTGTTCTTGCTTGAGATATTTCTCTAAGCGTTTGATCGCGTTGCTTTAAAAGCATTCTGTATTCTTGGTCCTCTTGTCTTCTTTCTTGGTCTGTATCTTTATTGGGGTTCTTTCTTAATACATCCTCTACTTTTCCCGTTCCGGTTTTAGCTAAGTCTTCAAGAATATCAACGAAAACATTCTCATACTTATTAGAACGACTACTATGATGACTTCCCGCTTCGGCATTTGCTGGTTGGAAGGCCATAGATCCTGCCAACAGAGACATTCCTATCAACGTATTTCTAAGATATCTCTTTGCTTTTACTAAAGATGATGATTCTTTTTTCCCTTCCTCTGTCAAAATTTTTTCGATTTCAAATTCCTTTTCTCTTGAGTTTTCCAATTTTGGAGTTTCAAAACTGTTCATAGTTTTTTCCTCTACTTTTAAAGTTTTTCCAGGACTTCTTTTTCCTCTTCGTAAATCTCTTGTAAAAGAGCTTCGCCTTTCGCTTTGTCGTTTTTCAAAACTTCAAAAGCCGCCCTTTTCTTTTTAAGAATTTCATTGAACCAGGGGAATTTTTCTGGATAGGTTCCTATAACTTGCGCCAAAGAAGCAACATATTCTTCCGGAAAAGCATCCAGCGAAGAAAGCCAAACTTGCTTGTCTTCCTCTGGAATTCCGCTTTGGTTGATAAATTCTCTTATTTTTTCTTTGTTTTCCATGGTTCTATTTTAGCAGATTTTTAAATATTAAGCAAATCAGGAAAACGTAAAACTAAAAATAATTTTTCCTTAGCTTTACACTTTGCGCTTTAAGCTTTTAGCTTTCATTACGATCTCTCTCCTGTTCTCATTTAGCCACTGGAATTTTATCCAAACTGCTCTTTTGGGAATAACTTCTTTTATCCTTTCCGCCCACTCCACAATCACCACGTTATTTTTATTTTCGATAATTTCTTCCCAGCCCAAATTTATTATATCATCCCTGCTTATCCTATACGCATCAATATGGTAAATATTGGAAATTGGAAATTGGAAATTGTCCCGCTTTGCGGGATCTGGCGAAGCCGGAGAAATTGAAGGTTTGTATTCTTTCATAATCACAAAAGTGGGGCTGGTGTAGGGGCCTTCCGCACTAAGCGCTTCAAGCATTCCTTGAGCGAAAGTTGTTTTTCCGGATCCCAGATCGCCGGAAAGGCAAACAATTTCTCCGTCCTGAAAATTGCACGCGAATTCCGCACCCAATTTCTTGGTTTCTTTGGAGTTTTCAGTGATAAACTTTTTCATATAAATATGGTAAGTGTAAATTAAAGAAAAGAAAAGCAGCTTCGGATCATTGTCCTTAGCTGCTTTAGTCATGGAGTGGGGGGAGGAGGAAGCTTATTTACAAAATATTTCCTCAAGAGCTTTGATCACCTTGAGATTAAGCTCTTCCTTGCTGTTAACGCCGGAAACAATCTCTCCCGGCAGGATTTTAAATGCACAATCTCTTGCTACTACCTTTCCCCCGGAAAGGTGGAAAGCATCACTGCGTTTTGCAATTGGTATGCACATGTTGCAGCAAGCGCATGTTAGAGAACTCGGTTTTGTATAATGACCTGTTCTCGCTCCAGATCCTATTCCCTCTAGGACAAAGCCCATATTCCTATCCTCCTTTTTCTTTTTCCATTTTTCCTCTCTTCTCCAGGTGCGCTGTATTTTTATACATTACGAAAATTCTAAGTAAAAGTCAAGATTGACACTAAAAGAGATAGCTGATAATCTGTCATATCATCCCCGAATATCATTTTTTATAAATCAACCCCCTTGCAAAATATGGCGCTTTCCACTGCCCAACAATTCAAGAACTTAATAGAAAAATCAAAAAACATTCTTTTGGTTTTGCCCCAAAATCCCAACGGGGACGCAATTTGCTCCGCCTGGTCTCTCTATTTTTTGCTGAAAAAGAGAAATATCAGCTCTTCTATCCTTTTGCGCGATGAGTTCAAGGAATCGGAAAAATTCAGCTTTCTTCCCAAACCGGAAAATATTGTTTCCAGCGCTTCCGGAAGCCGGGATTTCGTTTTATCTTTCAATACCCGATTTAATAAAATAATTAATGTCAAACAGGAATTTTTGAATGACGAATTGCGAGTTTATATCACTCCGGAAAAAGGATCCATTGATCCCCGAGACTTTTCTTTTATTCCGGCCAAGTTTAAATTCGACTTGCTGATAGTTTTTGGAAGCCCGGACAAAGAATCGCTCGGAAAAATATACGAAGAAAATCCGGATATTTTTTACGAAGTTCCGCTTATCAACGTTGATAATAATCCAAACAATGAAAATTTTGGGCAGGTTAATTTGGTGAATATTACCGCCTCTTCTGTTTCAGAAGCTGTTTTTCGGGTTCTGGAAGAAAGCTCTTTTTCTTCGGAAATAACCGAAGAGACAGCCAACTGTCTTTTGAGCGGAATCATCTCTGCTACGGACAGTTTTCAGAAAATCAACACTTCTCCCAAAACCTTGGAAATCGCCGCCAAGCTTATGATTGCGGGAGCGGACCAGCAGACAATTATCCGTTGGCTGTATAAAACTCAGTCCTTCAATATTCTGCGTCTCTGGGGTAGGGTGATGGCCCGTCTCAATTGGGATGAAAATTTGAAATTCGCATGGTCTCTTGTGACGCTTGAGGATTTTGTTCAAAGCCGGAGCAAGCCAGAAGACATTCCTGCGGTCTTGGAAAAGATAAAAGAAAATTACAGCGCCGGAGAAACTTTCGCGGTGCTCTTTAATGAAAAAGAAGATATTGTTTCCGGAATTGCCAAATTATCTTCGGAGAGCGATATTAAAAAAATTGCCGATGCCTTGAAGGGAGAAATTAGAAAAGATTTGATATTTTTCAAGTTTCCGGGAAAAAATATTCTGGAAGCGGAGAAGGAAATGCTGGAAAAAATAAAAAGCCTGTAAGACAAACAGGAAACGCCAGACTTATTAATAACCCGCCGATGAGGCGGTTTTTGCTACTTTCTTTAAAATAAGATAAAATAATAAGGCAAAAAGAAAAAATTATGACAAAAGTCCTAAAAGATAAACTGAAAAAAAATCCAATCAAAGATGAAAGCGCCAAAAAAGCGATCAAATCTTTCAACAAGGAAATAGAAGAAGAAAAAGCTTCCCAATTTGCCAAAGCAAGCGGATTTCCCTATGTTGATCTAAACCTGTTTCCCATGGATGCCGATGACATCAGGATTGTTGGCGAAGAAGATGCCCGCCGTTGCGAGATGGCCGTTTTTCAGAAAATCGGCAAGAATGTCAAGTTAGCAGTACTCAATCCCGAAAACCCAAAAACGCTTGAATTTATTGAACAATTTGAAAAAGAAAAAGGATATAAAATCAAGACTTTTATTGTTTCCGGCTCTTCCATGGAAAAAGCCTGGAGCAGATATAAGGATGGTTTTTTTCTGGAGAATATCGACGCGCTAAGAATGAGTTTGACCGGAAAAGATCTTGAAAGTTTTGAAAAAGAATTCAAGGGATTGCTGGATCTTAAGAAAAGAGCCAAAGAAATTCCCACCACGGAAATCATAAACATAATAATGGCCGGAGCGATAAAAATGAAATCGAGCGACATTCATTTTGAAGCGCAGGAAGAATCAGTAAGGCTTCGCTACCGTATTGACGGAGTGCTCCAGAATATTGGGGAGCTGCCTTTGGACATTTACCGCTTTATTTTGTCTCGTGTCAAAATGATGGGAAAGATGAAGGTTAATGTGAGAAAAATCGCCCAAGACGGACATTTCTCAATAGTCTTAGAAGACAGCCGGATTGACGTCAGGGTAAGCATTATTCCGGGAAATTTGGGGGAAGAGATTGTGATGAGGTTGCTTAACCAAAAAGACGCGCTTCTGAATGTTGACAGTTTGGGGCTGCGCGGGCTGGCCTATGAAAAGGTAAAAAAACAACTGGAAAAAACAACTGGAATGATTTTGACGACTGGACCCACCGGATCGGGAAAGACAACAATGCTTTACGCGCTTATTAACAAAATAAATACTCCGGAAGTGAAGATAATTACCATTGAAGATCCGGTAGAATATCAGATTAAAGGAATATCACAAACGCAAGTTGCCAAGGATAAAAACTATACTTTTGCCCAGGGCCTGCGTGCAATTGTCCGCCAAGATCCGGATGTGATTCTAGTCGGAGAAATCCGGGACGAAGAAACGGCTGACATCGCGGTTAATGCCTCGCTTACCGGTCATCTGGTCCTTTCTACTCTGCATACGAATAATGCGGTGGCATCAGTCGCAAGAATGATTGAACTGGGCGTGAAGCCCAATTCAATCGCACCTTCAATAAATGCCCTTGTTTCCCAGCGCTTGGTAAGAGGGCTTTGCCCTGATTGTAAGGAAAAATATAAGCCGGCCAAGGAAACGGCGGACGATATCAAAAAAATCCTTTCTATTATCTCTCCCAAGGCCCAAGTGGAAATTCCCAAGGAAATCGAATATTTTTACCGTCCCAAGGGCTGTCCCAAATGCCACAATCTCGGCTATCGCGGAAGAATCGGAATTTTTGAAGTGCTGACAATAAGCGAAGAAATTGAAAAGATGATTTTAGAAATGGCAGGAGAGGCGGAAATGACAAAGCAGGCATTGGAAGAAGGCATGGTGACAATGGCGCAAGACGGAATTTTGAAATCCGTGGAAGGAATAACTTCTATTGAAGAAGTCTGGAGAGTCACGGGACAGACCGAATTTCTGGAAAGCCTTTATGAAAAGCTGATGGATCAGTCTTTGTCCCGATCAGTCGCAATCAGCGAAGAGGATTTCAAGAAAATTTCAGAAAAAACTTCTTCTTTCAAAGAACTTTCCGAACTAATTTTAAAGTCAAACCAGAAGGACATTTTCCGCTATGTCATCACGGCTGCTCTGCTTCTTAAAGTCGGAGACATTCATATTGAGCCGGAAGCGGAAAAAGTGAAAATCCGCTTCAGAATCGACGGAATTTTGCAGGATGTCGGAGAATTGCCGCTCAATGAATATCCAACCTTCTTGGGAAATCTAAAACTCCTTTGTGGAATGAAAGCCGAAGCGCGCGAAGGAGTAAAAGACAGCCGGTTCTCAATTGTTTGGGAAAAGCCTTTTGAATTCCTCAAGGAAACCAAAGTCGATGTCCGAGTTTCAATAATTCTGGGAGGATTCGGAGAAACTGCGGTAATGAGATTTCTGAACCAGTCAGCCGTTGCGTTGGACATTGAAAATTTGGGAATCAGGAAAGAAAACCTGGATAAAATTTTGCATGAAATCGGAAAACCAAATGGAATATTCTTAAATACCGGACCGACCGGATCCGGAAAAACAACAACACTATACAGCTTATTAAAAACACTTAATAAGCCCGAAGTGAAAATTATCACCGTGGAAGACCCGATTGAGTACCAGCTTCCGGGAATACTTCAGACGCAAGTCAATGAAGAAGGGGGATATACTTTTGGAACGGCGCTTAAGTCTTTGATGAGGCAAAACCCGGACATTCTTATGGTTGGAGAAATTAGGGATGAGGAAACGGCGGGAATTGCCGTCCAGTCTTCGCTTACGGGGCATCTTATCCTTTCCACACTCCATACAAATGATGCGGCAGGAGCGATTCCGAGGCTTCTTAACATGGGAGTGCGTCCGGATGACTTGGCAACGGCTTCCAATGCTTTTATGGCGCAGAGGCTGGTTCGCAAACTTTGCGAATGCAAAGAAGAAGTGAAGGCAAGTCCGGAACAAGAAGAACACATTAAAAAAATTCTCGGATCAATTTCAGAAAAAGCAGGCATAAAAATTCCGAAAAACACAGCGAAAATTTATGCTCCGAAGGGATGTGAAAAATGCAACGGAATCGGATATAAAGACCGAACCACCATCAGCGAAATTATGGTAGTCGGGAAAGAAATTGAAGAAATGATATATCAAAACGCGCTTTCGTCCCAAATAAAAGAAAAGGCCATTGAAAACGGAATGCTTTCAATGGCGCAGGACGGAATTTTGAAGGTTTTGGAAGGCGAGACAAGTTTGGAAGAAGTGGAAAGAGTGGTGGAAGAATAGAATAAAAATATTTTTTTATACGCTACTATATTTTTAAATATGGTAGTTTTTTAACTCTCCACTTTTCTTTCTAGAAAAATTATCATCCTCCATTTTCTTTGGCAGCAAAGAAAATGGAGAAAAAGAAACTGTCCGCCGTGTTCCGCCTTCTGACAAATTGTCACTTCACTCGCTAAAACTTTCAGAGCGCTTCGCTATGAGAAAGTTTTTAACGCTCGTTCCGTTCCATTTATACCAGAAGGCTCACAATGGCGGAATTTAAATTAATTATTGAAAAAATAAAAAAACCGGGCAGATTGCTCTGCTCGGGTTAAGTGTTGACACATCATTTTGGAGGAATATATGGGCGGACGGAGTTCTTATCCACTTCCATTTTTTTATATGAACCGTTGATGACATAAATAAAGGCCTTTGCTTCAAAAACACACGACCCTCTTACTGGAATTTTTTCCCAAGGGAGAATAGATTCGATTTTCTGATTACTAGAACGTATATTTAAGTATATTCCCGCAGCCATTCCTAATAGAAAAAATATTATTAGTCCAAATGTTATAGTTTCCTTCATTTATTTTTTTCCTCCTTCTAGATTTAAGGGACGTTAACATTATTTCCGCCAATCTGTAGACAATCCCAGGACAATAGGAGCCCCGGGGGCAGGAGCAGTGTCG
>CAYTRS010000002.1:0-89921 GCA_964440305.1 uncultured Bdellovibrionales bacterium | reverse complement strand
CTTTTAATTCAAATATTTTTGGAGATGACCGGCAAGAAGCGCAAATTGAAAGCAGCGAGGGGGAAATAAAGGGTGCGGAAAGGGAAAAAAATGAAGCCTTTGTCGGAGAAAACACTTTTCCGGTAGTGTTCAAGCCCACTAAAATTGAAAACAGCGCCAATATTGCTCTTCCCAATGCCCATAGCGCCATCATCTTAGATGTAAATTCAGAAACTATTTTATACAATCAAAATGGATTTGAAAGAAGGCAGATTGCTTCTCTTACCAAGATGATGACAGCGGTTTTGGCAATGGAAAATATTAAAAATTTGGACGAAGAAGTCAAAGTAGACGAAGATGCGGTTTATGTCGAGGGGACAAAAATTGGATGTCCCCGTTCAGGATATTGCATCGGGCAAAGGCTGAAAGTGGGAGAAAAAGTCAAAGCCCATGATTTGATGAAAGCGATGCTTATGAACAGCGCCAATGACGCGGCGGTGGCTTTGGCAAAGCACATCAGCGGAACCGAAGAAGAATTTGTTAGCCTTATGAACAAAAAGGCCAAGGAACTTAATTTGAACAATTCTAATTTTTGCACTGCTTCAGGACTGGAAACTTCCGGAAAAGAGTCGGATTGCTACTCCTCCGCCTATGACATTGCCAGGGTTTCTGCTTATGCGATGAAATACCCGCTAATCTGGGACATTATGAGGCTTCCTTCCAACATTAAAATAACTTCCGTTGACGGAACGTGCTCCCATGATATTTTGAATACCGATCTGGTTCTTAATGAAATACCCAATTGTATCGGAGGAAAGACAGGATTTACTCCGCTGGCCGGAAGATCGCTTCTCTTGGCCGCTTCCGATGAAACCAGCAAGCACAAAGTAGTTGCCGTTCTCCTTGACGATCCCTATCGCTGGCAGGATATCCGGACAATGATTGATTGGACATTCAGGTCGCATGAATGGAAATAACGAAAGCTAAAAGCGTAAAGCGAAGAGCTAAAATAATATATTATTTAGTTTTACGTTTTGCGCTTTAAGCTTTACGCTTTTATATGCAATTTTCCCAAATACAAACAATTCCGGAAGTGATAAATGTCTTAAAAATCTTAACGACAGGATTTTTGGCAATGCTGGTGTCCTTGATTCTCACTCCAATTTGGATAAAAATCCTATATAAATATAAGATCGGAATAAAAATAAAATCGCAGTCGGTTGACGGCAAGGAATTGACTTATGTAAGCAAGCTGCACGCTCATAAATCCGGAACTCCGACAATGGGGGGATTAATTATCTGGCTTTCCATTTTGGTTTTAATTTTTGCTTCGCACTATTTGTTTCCTCTAATTGCAAATGCTACAGGAATTAATTTTATGGCTCGGCTGGATTTTTTGAGCCGTTCGCAGACATGGCTCCCGCTTTTTGTTTTGGTGACCGCGGGAATTTTGGGGCTTTTTGACGATTTTATGAGCGTTCGCGGATGCGGAAAAAATAAAGGCGGAGGAATGAGATTTTTGGCCCGTTTTTGGTGGCTCTTGGCGATTGCAATAGGCGGAGCCTGGTGGTTTTATTCTAAATTAGGCTGGGATCAGATTCATATTCCGGCAGTAGGAGATTTTTCCATTGGTTTTTGGTATATGGCAATTTTTATTTTTGCCATTATTTTCGCGGCGATTTCTTCCAATGAAACAGATGGGCTGGACGGGCTTAATGGAGGCGTGCTTCTTATTGCTTTCTTTTCTTTCGCAATTATTGCCTTTTTTCAGAATAAAATAAACTTAGCTTCTTTTTGCGCAGCGGTTTCAGGAACGCTTTTGGTTTTTCTTTGGTTCAATATATCTCCGGCGCGGTTTTTTATGGGGGATACGGGAGCGATTTCATTGGGAACAACTTTGGGCGTTGTTGCGATGCTTACAAATTCTTTCTTGGTGATGTTTTTGATTGTTTTTATTTATGTTTTGGAATCAGGAAGTGCGGCAGTTCAGCTTTTCAGCAAGAGATTTTTCCACAGAAGAATTTTTTTGGCGGCGCCAATCCATCACCATTTCGAAGCGAAAGGATGGCCGGAATCAAAAGTGGTCATGCGCGCCTGGATTTTTACGATTGTCACAGCAATGTTGGGAGTGATAATCGGGATACTGGGAATGGGGAAGTAATTAAAAATTAAAATTTCAAAGTGAAAAATTAAAAATTGAGGAGTCCGAGGCGGACTTGCAAAGATATATTCTAGTCATTTGCGTGCTAATTAATGTCATTCGTATCGCTATTATGAGTTTAAGAAGAATACAAAATGCGGAAGTTGAGGGAAAAAGGGTTTTGGTGCGTGTTGATTTTAATGTTGAGCTTAAGAACGAAGATGTTCGGGAAAAATATAAAATAAAAGCGCCAAAGGAAACAATTGAATACTTATTGGGAAAAAATGCGAAGATTGCGCTGATTTCTCATTTGGGCAGACCGGAGGGGAAATCAACCCCGGAATTTTCACTAACTCAAATAAGGGACGATGTTGAAGAAATATTGGGGATAAAAGTTAAATTTGTTGATGATTGTATTGGAGAAAAAGTTAAAAATGAACTAGAAGGTCTTGGAGATGGTGAAATTTTGCTTTTGGAAAATGTCAGATTTTATGAGAGCGAGGAAATAAATGATCCGGATTTTTCGAAAAAATTAACCGAAAATTTCGACATATTCGTGAATGAGGCTTTTGCTGTTTGCCATCGCAATCAGGCTTCAGTTACCGGAGTCGTGAAGAATTTGCCAAGTTTTGCCGGATTTTGGCTTCAAAAAGAAATGGAGAATTTAGAAAAAGTGAAAAATAATCCGGAACATCCGGCGGTGGCGATAATTGGCGGAGCCAAAATAGAAACAAAGCTTCCATTAATCAATGTTTTTGAAAAAACTTACGATTATATTTTGGTTGGTGGAAAAATTGCCAATGAAGTGATTGACCAAGAAATAACTTTCGGAGATAAAGTGATTTTACCGGTTGATTTTGCGGATGAACGGCTAGATGTCGGAATGGAAACAATTAAAAAATTCAAAGATGTCATAAAAAACGCCAAAACTATTGTCTGGAACGGTCCAATGGGAAAATTTGAAGATGAAAAATACGCAAACGGGACGAAAGAAATTTTGGAAGCTGTTATTGGAAGCAACGCATATGTCTTGATGGGCGGAGGAGAATCAGTCCAGCTTCTTGAAGAAAGCGACATGCTGGATGAAATATCCTTTGTCTCCACAGGAGGGGGTGCGATGCTGGAATACCTTTCAGGAAGCGCTATGCCTGGCATAGAAGCGCTTAAGGAATAGGGAAAAGTGTGGTAAAATATAAATAGATATTTTAATTCAAAACTCAAAAGTTAAAATGCAAAAATTGCCTGCTGGTAGGCGGGGTTGAAGTATCCTGAGGCGGGGTAAACCATTCGCAGGCTTTAAATTATGGCTTTGCAGTTTATGTTTTGAGTTTAAAATTCAATAATGTCCAAGATCAAAAAAATCATTGCCAGAGAAATTCTGGATTCTCGGGGAAATCCGACAATTGAAGTCGAAGTAGAACTTGAGAGCGGTACAAAAGGCGTTGCTTCGATTCCTTCCGGCGCGTCAACGGGAAGTTATGAAGCGCTGGAGCTTCGCGACGGAGATCTTAGCCGGTACGAGGGAAAAGGAGTATTGAAGGCAGTGGAAAATGCGAATATTATTATTGGTGATAATATTTGCGGAATGGAAGCGGAAGATCAAATTGGAATTGACAAGGCGATGATTGAACTTGACGGAACGGAAAACAAGTCCAAATTGGGAGCAAATGCCATCCTAGGCGTTTCTTTGGCAGTTTGCCGGGCGAGCGCCAACGAACAAAAAATTCCCCTTTACCAATACATAGCTACAAGCTACAAGCTACAAGCCAAGTCCTATAAAATCCCAATTCCCATGTTTAATGTTTTAAACGGCGGAAAGCATAGCGATTCGGGATTGAGTGTCCAGGAATTCAAGATTATTCCAATTGGAATAGACAAATTTTCTGAAAAGCTTCGTGCGGGGAGCGAAATTTTTCATACCCTCCAGGGAATACTCAAGAAAAATAATCATTCAATCGGAGTCGGAGACGAAGGAGGCTTTGCTCCCAGGCTTGAAAGCAATACCCAAGCACTTGAATTCATAGTAAATTCTATCAATAAAAGCGGATACAAGTCGGGAGAAAATGTTTTTATCGGGGTGGATGTTGCTGCAAGCTCTTTTTACAATAAAGATGAAAATAAATATTCTTTAAGTCCTGAAAACGTCAGTTTGGGCAAAGAAGGACTGGTGAACCTTTATCGCGAATGGATAGATAAATATAACGTAATTTCAATTGAAGACGGGTTGGAAGAAGATGACTGGGAAGGCTGGGCGCAAATGACCGCCAAGATAGAGGAAAAAGAAATTTCCGGAACCATTTCCGGGTTTATGGACAAGCATCTTTTGATTGGCGACGACCTTCTGGTTACTAATGTAAAGCGCCTTGAGAAAGCAATAGAAGAAAAGGCATGCAATTCGGTGCTGGTCAAGGTAAATCAAATAGGAACTCTTACGGAAACGATTGATTGCGTCAAAATGGCGAAGAAAAACAAGATGAAAACCATAATCTCCCACCGTAGCGGAGAAACAACTGATGATTTCATCGCTGATTTGGCAGTGGGAATCGGAGCGGATTTCATCAAAACCGGATCTCTTTCCAGGGGAGAAAGAATTTGCAAATATAATAGGCTTTTGAAAATTGAAGGAGAAATAATGTCATAAAACATATAACATGCAACATAGAACGTAATCCTTTGTTAGTTTGTTCCATGTTCCATGTCCCATGCTACATGAAAATAATTTGTATTGGTTCGTCAGCGCAAGATATTTTTTTTCCCACTTCCGAGGGAGTTATCTTGGAGACGCCGGAAGAAATAACTTCTCAAAGAAAAATTGCTTTTGAATTGGGGGCAAAATATCAAATAAATGACAGAATTGAATCTCTCGGAGGATGTGCCGCTAATGTTGCTGTGGGACTGGCAAGGCTTGGAACGGAAGTTTCGTGTTGCACAAAAGTTGGCAATGACAATCTGGGCGAATGGATAAAAAAAGAGCTTCAGAAAGAAGGTGTTGGCATTAAGCATGTTCAAACAGGAGAAGGATTAAAAAGCGACCTTTCGGCGATTATTGTGGATGAGAAAAGCGGAGAAAGGACAATATTTTTTAACCGCGATTCAAATGAGAAATTAGAAGTAAATCCGGAAGACTTCAATGATGCGCAGTGGATTTTTGTCAGCGCTCTTAACAGTACCTTATCTGACGGATGGGATGGGAAGCTTCAAAAAATAGTTGATTATTGCGAAAAAAGTGGCACTAAACTGGCCTTGAATCCGGGGCAAAAAAATATCAAGGAAAATTGTCAAAGGATTATTGAAGTGATTTCTAAGTGTGAAATCCTGATGGTGAATAAGGACGAAGCATTGGAAATTGTTTCAAATTCAGAAGATCAAATTCAAAGTGGTGAATTGAATGACGAAAGTTTTCTTATTAAAAAGCTTCAAAAAATGGGCGGAAAATCAATTACCCTTACTGACGGAAAAAGGGGAGCTTGGATTATGGACGGGGAAAAATTGATCCATGCCAAAGCACTGGTGGAAAATCCGAAGGATACTACCGGCTCCGGCGATGCTTTTTCCAGCGCTTTTTTGGCGGCATATCTTAAAGGCAGGGATCCCGAGGAATGCCTAAAATGGGGAATTGCCAATGGAGGAAATGCGGTGAATTTTTACGGCGCTACCGAAGGGCTCTTGAGAGAGGAAGAAATGGAAACAAAAATAAAGGAAGTAGATATAGAATCTTGAATTTAGTACTTGGAATTTAGAATATCTATTTCATTCTAAATTCCAAATTCAAATATAATGGGTTTTTTCTCTAAAATTTTAAAAGGAGAAAGCAATGAGGTTTTTTTGGCTCTTGATATAGGAACAGAAGTTGTAAAAGCCCTTCTTTTTAAAACAAACTTGGAAAACAAAAATGCTGTTGTTATCGGGGTGGGCCGAGTTAAACAAAAAAAGGGAAATATGCAAAGTGGAGCTGTTTCTGACATTTCCGGAGTAATTGATTCCTGCAGAGAAGCGATAGTTATCGCAGGCAAGAAAGCCAGAGTGAATAAAATAAAAAAAGTCATCGTGGGAATCGCCGGGGAGCTTATAAAGGGAACCACTACCACGGTGCATTATGAAAGGATCAATTCTGACATGAGAATAGATCTGGCAGAGCTTAAAAGCATCATCCAAAAGGTTCAATTGAAGGCCTATGAAAGAATTCAAAGAATTTTGGCTTGGGAAACGGGGAGGGTTGACATTGAAATAAAGCTCATCAATGCCGCAATAGTAGATGTCCGAATCGATGGTTATCAGATAACTAATCCGATTGGCTTTCAGGGAAGAGAAGTTTCCATCAGTATTTTTAATGCATATGCTCCCATGATCCATCTTGGAGCACTTCAAAAGATTGCCGATGAGCTGGATATTGATCTTATTAGTATTGCGGCGGAGCCTTATGCAGTGGCGCGCTGCATAGATTATGACAGCTCAAAATCGTTTGATTTTGACGCTATTTTTATTGATATCGGAGGAGGAACGACGGACATAGCAGTTGTCAGGAATGGCGGGCTTGAAGGGACAAAAATGTTCGCCTTGGGAGGCAGGGCCTTTACCAAAAGGATTTCGCAGGATTTCGGGGTTAGCTTTGACGAAGCAGAAAATTTGAAAATAAATTATTCGGAAGGAAAACTTAGTGCCGATACTGCAGCAAAAATAGGCGAAGCTCTTGAGAATGACTGCAATGTTTGGCTGGGGGGAGTGGAACTTTCGCTTTTGGAATTTGCAGAGACAGACATTCTTCCGACCAAAATATTGCTTTGCGGAGGAGGTTCGGCTTTGCCGGGAATAAAGAAATCCCTTTCTTCGCCGCAGTGGATAAAAAATCTTCCTTTTGCCAAACCTCCGGCAATAAGCTTTCTTCAGCCGAACGATGTTATGAGAGTTACCGATGCAACGAAAGAGCTTAAAACTCCTCAGGATGTAACTCCGATGGGATTGGCAAATCTGGTTTTGGATATTACCGGAGAGGAAAAAATGATGGCGGGGATATTGAGAAGGACAGTACAGGCGATACAGAAATAAATTCTAAATTATAATTTCGAAATCCGAAACAATGACTAAAATTCAAATTTTTTAATTTTTAAAAATTAGGATTTAGGGTTTATTTCGAAATTCGTGCTTCGAATTTCGGATTTGAAATAAAAATGTTATAATTTATTTATGCACCAAGTTTTCTACATAGATGTTGATGAGGAAGTAACTTCCGTCATTGAAAGATTGCGAAACTCAAAAGCTTCGGAGGTTTTTTTTGTAGTTCCTGCGAGGTCCCTTTTAATGCAAAGTATGGTTAGCTTGAGGCTCCTGAAAAAAGAGGCGGAAAATAAAAATAAGAATATTATTTTTGTCACTCCGGATCCGCAGAATAAAATAAAGCTTGAAAAAGAAAAGATAGCGGTAAAGCAAACCTTGGAAGGATTGGAAGAAAGCCAGGAAGTAAAAGAGGGGATGATCCCTTATTTCAAGAAGGACAGTTCAAAGAGCAGTATCTTTTTGAACGAGGAAAATAAAATCCAGAACCTTCAAAAAGTAGGTTCGCAGGGTTTTTATGCTGAAAAAAAGCATGAAGATCCTGCCCTTCCCTCGGTATTGAGCATTGCAAAAGAAACGCCTTCAGCTTCCGAGGCCAGTTTTTCAAAGTCAGAAAGTCTGTTAAACAGGGAGCTAGCTTGGGGAAAAACGGAAGAAGAAAAAACAATCAAATCACCGGTAAGATATAAAAACCCTTCTATGGATATTACGCATGCGAAAGGCAATGATTCTCCCTACCGTTCCGAAAAATATCCGGAAGAGGGTAAAAGTGAAATAGCAGGTCAGAAATTTAATCAGGATAAAAAAACTTTTATTGGAAGCCAATCAGCCGATATTCATAAAGAAAAAAAATTTAACAGTTTCTTCAATCATCATGAAAAGGAGTTTTATATCAAAGAAAACAAAGAATCTCAAAAAATAAAAATACCCGCTTCAGGAACTTTAAAAAAAACCTTCATTTTTTTTATTGTCTTGTTTCTTACTGTAATTTTCGGCATTGCCGCTTACTTTATACTTCCCAAGGCAAAAGTTGTTGTCGTGCCTAAAAGCAAATTTATTGAGTCTGATCTTAAAATAAAAGGAATGGGGAATGCGCAAGAAATAGACTATGAAAAGAAAATTGTTCCGGCGAAAATAATCGAGAAAGAAGAATCACTAACCTTATCCTTTGAATCTTCTGGAAAAATATATTCTTCCGGCCAAAAAGCAAAAGGAGCAATTTTTATTTATAATGAATATAATTCATCTCCGCAACAGCTGGTTGCTACAACGAGACTTCTTGCCAAGAACGGAAAGCTTTTCCGGCTTGTAAAAGGAATTACGGTTCCCGGAATGAGCGAAGTTAATGGAGAAAAAAAGCCAGGGGTGATAGAGGCAGAAATCATTGCCGATGAGCCGGGGGAAGATTTCAACGTAGAACCGACGGAATTTTCCATTCCGGGGTTTGAAGGCGGCCCTAAATACGATAAGTTTTATGGAAAGTCTACAAAGAAGATGACCGGAGGAGGATTAAAAGGGGAAGCGATAAAAAGCGTCAGCGAAGCCGATATTGAAAAGGCGAAAAAAGAAACTTTAGAAAATTTGGAAAAACAAATACTGGAAAAAATAAAAAGCACTCTTTCACCGGAAGAAATGTGGATTGAGAGCCTTGCAGAAAAAACGGTCATTGAGTCAGCTTCTTTGGCCAAAGCCGAAAGCGTATCGAGTACTTTTGAATATAAGGCAAAAATGAAATTAAGAAATATTGTTTTTTCAAAGAATGATATCGGAAAAATTTTCAGGGAATCGTGGAAAAAAGATAATGCTGATTTTGAAAAAATTGACATTTCTGCGATTGAAATAGAATATCTCAATTCATCTGCTGATTTTAGCTTACAGGAAATTGAACTTAAGGCGCACGGAAAATTTTCCGAGAAGGAGGATATCAGCCTTGGAGATCTCAAGACTGCTATTGTTGGAAAAAGCGAAGGTGAAGTGAAGAAAATAATAAAAGACGGTTATTCCCAAGTAGACAGAATAGATATAGATTTTTGGCCGGGATTCTTTTCCGGAAGGATGCCTATGTTAAAAGAAAGAATAGAAATGCAATACGGGGATTGACATTTTCAAAATAAAGGTGTATTATATAACGTAGAAATGAGAGGTAAGAAGGGTGGTCGGCCTTTTCTAAACTCTCGCAGTTAAACAGTAAATCTAAAATCCAATATGGTAGAGGAAAAGTTTAAGGATCAGGAATTTCTTGAGTACGCTGTAAAGCTGCTCGTAGACAACCCTGATGATGTAAAAGTAGAAAGGAAGATTGACGAAATGGGAGTTCTCATCTCTCTGGATGTAAATCCGAATGATATGGGAATGGTGATTGGTCGAGAAGGTACGACCGCAAAAGCTCTTAGGACTATTTTAAGAGTCATTGGAGCCAAAAACAATGCCCGCGTGAATCTCAAGATCAATGAGCCGGAAGGTTCTACGAGAGGTCAAAGAGACAACAGCAAGAGGAGCATTGATGAAGTAGTCGGAGATATTAAAATATAATCTCTTTCTAAAATATACCCAAAAAGACCGCGATTTATGTGGTCTTTTTGTTTTTTTATGATAGAATTACAACAAATAGATATTTATAATATAGTCAGTTATAAGAATAGCCATATGAATTTTTATATTATTACTATTTTTCCGAATATTTTTGACTCATATTTTAATGAGAGTATTTTAAAGCGCGCGCAAGAGGAAAAATTAATTAAAATCAATATACACAACCTGCGGGATTATGCTAAAGACAAGCACAAAAAAGTAGACGATACCCCATACGGAGGCGGGGCAGGAATGGTATTGAAGATTGAACCTATCTGGCGATGCATTCAATCTTTAAAGTCAAAAGTAAAAAGTAAAAAGGAAAAAACAAGGATAGTTTTGTTTTCGGCGAAGGGAAAAAGGTATACCCAAAAAGAAGCGGAAAGACTATCAAAATATAAAAACTTGATTTTTATTTGTGGAAGATATGAAGGAGTGGATGAAAGGGTTTCAAAGTATGTTGCAGATGAGGAAATTTCAATCGGAGACTATGTGCTTACCGGGGGAGAAATTCCTGCAATGGCGCTCATTGATTCTGTTTCTAGACTTCTTCCGGGAGTACTAGGAAATCCTGAGTCTCTTACGGAGGAGAGTTTTGGAAATTGGAAATTAGAAATTGGAAATTCTGCCGCCTCGGCAGTTGAGTATCCGCAGTATACGAAGCCGGAAGATTTCAAGGGCTGGAAAGTTCCGAAAGTGCTTTTAAGCGGGAATCACAAGGAGATAAAAAAGTGGAGGAAAAATTATAAAAATTGAAAACACATACTAACTAACTTTTCGGAAAATTAAAATTTGTGAAAAATAAACTCAAGCCTTGAATTTCCTAGCCAAATATTTTTCCACATTCAACGGCATCCTTGCAAAATATTTGGAGAAAATTCAGGCTTTCAAACAAGAGATTTTCCATAAATTTTAATTTTCCGAATGTATTCGTGTCATTCGGATGCAATTCGTAACATTCGTATCGCTTATATGAAATCCGGTAAACCCGATAAAATTCTACTTTTTTGTATATTTACCTTGATAGCATTCGGCTTGATAATGATTGCAAGCGCGGGCGTGGCATATTCTCAGGCGAGGTTTGGCGACCAATATTACTTTTTTAAGAGGCAGTTAGTTTATGGAATTTTGCCGGGAATGCTTATCTTCTATTTTTTTCAGAAAATAAACTACACTTACTGGAAAAAAGTAGCGGTGCCATTTTTTCTTGTTTCCCTGGTTTTCTTGGTTTTGGTTTTTATTCCTGATGTTGGGCTCAATATGTATGGGGCAAACCGTTGGATACAATTGGGACCGATTTCCTTTCAACCCTCCGAAATGGCGAAATTGGCAGTAATTTTATATTTAGCTTCCTGGATGCAAAGCAAAGGAAGAAGAAAAATAGAGGATTTTTTTGAAGGCTTCCTGCCTTTTCTGGGAATTTTGGCGCTAATAGCGTTTCTGCTTATAAAACAGCCGGATATGGGAACACTTGGTATCATTTCTCTGGTAATGCTTTCCATTTATTTTTCTGCGGGAGCAAAGATTTCCCATCTTTTGGGACTTATAATATTAGGCATGCTAAGCACTGCTATTTTAATAAGAATAGAAAGCTATCGCTTAAGCAGATTTCTTATTTTTTTAAATCCCGAACTTGATCCCCAAGGGATCGGTTATCAGATTAATCAGGCGCTTCTGGCTATTGGATCTGGGGGAATTTTCGGTTTAGGATTGGGACATAGCCGTCAGAAGTTCAATTATCTTCCCGAACCGGTGGGCGATTCAATTTTTGCTGTTATCGGAGAAGAACTGGGGATGCTGGGAGCTATGGCGCTGATTGTTATTTTTCTGTTATTATTTTTTAGAGGAATCAAAATAGCAAAAAACGCTCCGGATGATTTTGGGAAATTGATAGGCATTGGAATCTCTTCTTGGATTATCCTCCAGACATTTATAAATATTTCTGCCATCACTTCGCTCATTCCGCTGACAGGAGTTCCGCTTCCCTTTATAAGTTATGGGGGGACATCGCTGGTTTTTCTTCTGGCGGGAATGGGGATACTCCTTAATATATCTAAGCAGGCTAAAATATAATAATTTAAACTCAAAGCTCAAAGCTAAAAACTTAAAACTTAGGTGTCCGAGACGGACTTATCTTAATAGTTATTCATTAGTTTTTTGTTTTTCACTTTACGCTTTACACTTTCATGAAAATTGTCTTAACTGGGGGGGCGACTGGAGGGCATCTTTTCCCTCTGGTTGCGGTAGCCAGAAAAATAAAGGAAAAAATGGGAGAGAATGCCGAATTTCTTTATTTGGGTTCGGGAGCGCAATTGGAGAAAGAAATTATGGAAAGGGAAGAAATAAAATGCAAGTTTATTTTTTCAGGAAAAGTTAGGCGCTATTTTTCTGTCCTTAATTTCATTGATTTCCTGAAAATTCCCGTTGGAATAATTCAGGCGCTTTGGATTCTGCTTTTCCACATGCCGGATGTAGTTTTTTCCAAAGGCGGATATGTCTCCATTCCGGTAGTTTTGGCAGCCTGGGCCTATCGAATTCCGATTATTATCCATGAATCCGATGCGGTTCCCGGAGTAGCCAATAGGGTTTTGTCCAAGTTTTCAAACAGAGTCGCCATTGCGTATTCTTCCGCCCAATCCTTCTTTGAATCCTCCAAGATTGCTATATTTGGAAATCCTGTAAGGGAAGAAGTGCTGGGAGGAGATTCCGCAAAAGCTAGGGAATTTTTCAATTTTACCGAATCGAAGTCGGTGATATTAGTTTTAGGAGGAAGCCAGGGATCGAAAACCATAAACGAAGCGGTTATAAAAATTCTGCCTAAACTTCTTGATCGGTATCAGGTGATTCATCAGACCGGAAAAAGCGACTATAAAAACGCAATTGATTTGGCGGGAAGGCTGGGAATAAAAGCTGGCAGGGAAGGGTATTTTGCGGTAGAGTTTCTGAATCAGGATGAAATCAAAAACGCCTACGCTTTGGCGGATCTGGTGGTTAGTCGGGCTGGAGCAAGCAGTATTTCGGAAATAGCGGCTTGCAAAAAGTCTTCAATACTGATTCCGCTTAAAAATTCTGCCAACGACCACCAACGAATGAACGCTTATGAGATAGCAAAAGTGGGAGGAACGTTGGTTTTGGAGGAATCTAATCTGGGAGAAAATTTTCTGATGGGGAAAATAGAAAAGATTCTGGAAAGCGAAGAGTTGAGAAAATCGATGCAGGAAAGAATATTTTCATTTTACCATCCCCGGGCGGCGGAAAATATCGCAAATGGAGTAATAGAGCTAGCTAATAAAAGTTAAAAGTTCAAAGTGTAAAGTGAAAAATTGTGGTGTACGAGGTGAATTTACATTTTATATGTTTGGATATAATTAGGATGTAATTTTTATCAAAATTCGTATCTATGGATTTAAAAAATGTCAAAAAAGCGTATTTTATCGGAATAAAAGGCTCCGGAATGATAGGCATGGTTGAAATGCTTAAGTCTTTGGGAATTGAAATTACAGGATCAGATACGGATGAGAAGTTTTTTACCGATGAAATACTCAAAAAACTAGGGATAAGTTATTTTGAAAAATTTTCTGCGGAAAATGTTCCTCAGGATGCGGATTTAGTGGTATATTCAACAGCTTACCGCGAAGATAATAATGAAGAAATGAAAGAAGCCAAGAAAAGGAATATTCCAATGATGAGCTACCCGGAAATTCTGGGAATGCTTTTTAATGAAAAATACGGAATTGCTGTTTGTGGGACGCACGGGAAAACAACCACTTCGGCGCTTTTGGCGGAAGTTTTGAGGTTTTGCGAAAAAGATCCCCGGGCAGTGATCGGAAGCAGGGTTTCAAGCTGGGAATCAAACGCCCTTTGCGGAAAAGGGGAATTTTTCGTGATTGAAGCTGATGAATTCCAGAATAAATTTCAGTTTTATGCTCCCAAGGGAACGATTTTAACGAGTCTTGACTGGGACCATCCGGACTTTTATCCTACGTTTGCTGAATATAAAAAAGCTTTTCATGACTTTGTTTCCAAAATTCCCAAAAGCGGTTTTTTGGTTTTTTGGGGGGATAGCGCCGATACTATTGAAGTTTCCAAAAGCGTCAAATGCAGCATTATTCAGTATGGGTTCGGGAAAGATAATGATTTAAGAATTATTAATTATGAATTATCCTCCCAAGGCGGATCTATAAACAATATTCCTATTCAAGCTTTCTCCATTATGTTCAAAGAGAAGAGTTTGGGGCGGTTTGAAACTAAGTTGGTCGGAAAACATAATGTCTTGAATTGCGCAGCGGTCATTGCCGTATGCCAAAAGCTTAATTTGGATATGGAAAAAGTCCGCGAAGCGATTGCCCATTTTTCCGGAATTTCAAGAAGGTTTGAATTTATTGGAAAAAGGAATGGAGCGACGCTTATTGACGATTATGGCCATCACCCGGAAGAAATAAAAGCGACTCTTCGAGGGGCGAGGGAAATTTATCCAAAAAAAAACATCATTGCTGTTTTTCATCCGCATTCATACTCCAGAACGGAAGCGCTTTTGTCCGAATTTTCGCAAAGCTTCGAAGATGCTAACCAAGTGATCATTCTCGACATATACGGTTCAGCGCGGGAATCTTCCGGAAAAGTCAGCTCAAAAAATATTGCTGATCTTATCAATAAATATGTCCACGGAAAAGCGGAACATCTTCCAAAAATCAAAGACGCGGTTGAATTTTTGAAAGACAAAATAGGCGAAAACGACGTTGTGCTCTGCATTGGAGCGGGAAATGTGTTTGAAGTGGCGGAAAAATTGAAAGAGTAGAATATGATAAAAATAAAAGAAAATATCTTATTATCAAAATTTACGACTTTTAGAATCGGCGGTAAGGCAGAACTTTTTGTTGAAGCGAAAAGCGAAGGAGAAATAATTGAAGCCGTAAGATATGCAGAAAAAAACAGTCTTAAATTTTTTATTCTTGGTGGGGGAAGCAATGTGCTTTTTGGGGATGAAGGATTTGATGGAATTATAATAAAAATTCGAAATTCGAAATTCGAAATTCGAAATTCTATTTTGGAGTGCGATGCCGGACTTCCTTTGTCAGAGGTGGTTAAGATTTCTTTGGAAAACAGCTTGACTGGACTGGAATGGGCGGCAGGCATTCCCGGAAGCGTGGGCGGGGCAATTAGAGGCAATGCGGGAGCTTTTGGCGGATCAATGGCTGATTTGGTTCAAAATGTAAAAATCCTGAAAGTCGGAGAAAACGGCAAAACACAAATCATGGAATACAAACCGGATGATTGTGATTTTTCCTACAGGAGCAGTATTTTTAAAAAAGATAAAAATTTGATAATTTTGTCCGCCGTTTTAGAATTGAAAAAGGGCGACAAAAAAGAGATTGAAGGTAGGATAAGCGGAGTAATGGCAAGAAGAAAAGAAAAGCAGCCTCAAGGACTTGCCAGCGCGGGAAGCTTTTTTGAAAATCCTATTATTGAAAATCCGGATTTGATAAAAGATTTTGAGGAAGAAAAAAAATCAAAAGTCCATAATGGAAAAATTCCTGCCGGGTGGCTTATTGAAAAAGCCGGACTTAAAGGGAAAAAAATCGGCAATGTGATGGTAAGCGAGAAAAATGCCAATTTTATCGTTAATTTAGGAGGAGGAAAAGCGGAAGAAATAATAATGCTTTGCGGTATTATTAAGCAGAAAGTCAGGAATGAGCTGGGAATTCAGCTTAAGGAAGAAGTAAAAATAGTTATCTAATAATTAAAAGATATAAAAAATATGGATTTTGCAAAATTGAAGTATCTTTATCGGGGAATTAGAATTGACGACCGGACAGAAAATTATATCAATAAAAAGATAGAATCCGTCGGCAAGCTGATAAACTCCATATTTTTTTCGGAAATTGAAATTGGGATGGATAAAAAAGGGAAATTCAGGGTGGAAATAATGATAAAGACGCCCTATCATAAATTCAGGGCGGAAAAAACTTCAGAAAGCATAGAAGGTTCGGTGGATGAGGTAAAAGAAAACTTAAAAAGGCAAATCGTAAGATATAAGGAAAAAACCAAAACTTTAAGCGAAAGAGGGGGAAGATCGCTGAAAAAGCGGGCGACCATAAGCGAAAAGGCGCGGTTTCGGGGAAATAGCGTTGAGAACATCGAAGCTTGGGAAATGTAAAAAATATTCAAAAAGCGGCTCAAAAAGCCGCTTTGTTGCACTTTGAAAATAATTGACAAGTAAATATATTTATGTTATTATAAGGAATTGTTTTTTGATAACTCAATAGAGGAGATTAAATTATGAGATTGTTGATTTTATTGAAAATTGAGGTAACTCTGCTAATAATTTCCGTCAGGGATTTTATTTCTGGCGGATATAATAAAAAGTTGGTTGAGGCATATACCGAAAAAAGAAAGGAGGTAGGGAAAAACATTGATGTTATGGTTTAGTTTTTTTAACCTACAGTAAAATCAATTTAAAGGAGAAGCAAAATGAATAGAATAATGATTGTTGTTACAGTATTGTTTCTTATTCCGGCAATGGCTGGAGCGGCAATAGTGAATACAGTTGATTTCGAGGACCTTGCTGGCTCCCCTGGATCGCAAGAGATGCTTCCACCTGTTTGGGAAACATATGACGGATTCAGTTGGAATGGATCCGCATATATCTACACTTATATGGGAGGATCATCTTCTTATGATCAGGGAGTTATTGGAGATGCTGCCCTGCTCCTGTCTGGAGCTTCGAGCCTATCGGACAGTCCAAGATTGATAATTTGGAGTCCTTACTGGGAAACAGAACCATCTAAACCGGTATTTGATCTCTTGGGTTTTTATGCAACCCCGGTGTGTCAAGACACTATTATTTTAGTTGATGCTTATCTTGACGGAGCGGGATTGGTAGATTCACAAGGGTTTTATATTGAAATGGGAAGCGAGCCAGTTTGGCTGGACTTTGAAATTTCCGGAGTGGACAGTGTTTTTATTAAATCCATTTCTGGAATGGTAATGATTGATGATATTCTAGTTGATTGTTATCATCAATGTCCGCCAGTTCCAATTCCTGCTTCAGTTATCCTCCTTGGTACCGGGCTTGTCGGACTGGTCGGCATCAGAAGAAAGTCATAGTCCGATGTAAGCGGGTTGGTTGCGGATTGCTAAATTGCAGTCTTGCAGCCAACCCGTTTTTTGTTTTGACTAAAGGCTATTTTAAGTATAGAATGATTTTATAACTGCAATTATTTTATGAATTTTTTGAAAAAGATTTTTGGCTCTAATGAAAGGGAAATAAAGAAACTTCAGCCGATTGTGGAAAAAATAAATTCCCTTGAAGCTGGAATTTCAAAGCTTTCTGACGAAGAGCTTAAGAATAAGACAATAGAATTTAGAAAAAAACTCAATCCGCCAGCTGGCGGAAATAAAACTTTGGATGATATTCTCCCGGAGGCTTTTGCTGTTGTGCGAGAAGCTGCAAAAAGAGTGATCGGAGAGCGACACTATGACGTTCAGCTTTTGGGAGGAATAATTCTCCATCAGGGAAAAATTGCGGAGATGAAAACCGGAGAAGGAAAAACGCTTACTTCGACTTTGGCGATTTATCTTAACGCTTTGTCTGGAAAGGGAGCGCATGTGGTTACAGTAAACGACTATCTGGCAAAAAGAGATTGTAATTGGATGGGTTCTGTTTTTCATTTTCTTGGTTTAAACACTGCCTGCATAATTCATGACGCTTCCTATCTCTATGAGCCGAAAGTTATGGACAAGAATGAAGTAAGCGTGGAAATGGAGAATTTGCGTCCGGTGAGTCGCAAAGATGCGTATGATGCCGACGTTACCTATGGAACGAACAACGAATTCGGATTTGATTATCTTCGTGAGAATATGGTTCAAGACGCAAGCCAAGTGGTCCAAAGAGAGCTTAATTTCGCGATCGTGGACGAAGTTGATTCCATTCTTATTGACGAGGCGCGAACCCCGCTGATAATATCCGCACCGGATGCGGAATCAACCAAGCTTTACCAGAAATTTGCGCATATTGTTCCAAAGCTCCGCCAGAATGAAGATTACGAAGTGGACGAAAAAATGAAAGCCGTTACTCTCACAGAGAAAGGGATAGAAAAAGTGGAAGGAATTCTGGGAATGGGAAATATCTATGATCCGGGTAAAATAAGCTATGTCCATCATTTGGAACAGTCGCTCAAGGCCGAAATTCTCTTCAAGCGCGATCGGGATTATGTCGTCAAGGACGGAGAAGTGATTATTGTGGACGACTTTACTGGAAGGCTGATGCAGGGGCGGAGATACAGTGAAGGTCTTCATCAGGCAATTGAAGCGAAAGAAGGTGTAGAAGTACAGAAGGAATCAAGAACACTCGCGACTATAACATTTCAAAATTATTTCAGAATGTATAAAAAGCTTTCCGGAATGACTGGAACGGCGCTTACCAGCGCGGAAGAATTTTACAAGGTTTATAAGCTAGATGTGGTTGATATTCCGACCAACAAGAAAATGGTCAGAAAAGACTTGTCAGATGTGGTTTATAAAACCGAAGAAGGAAAATTTCGGGCGATTGTGGAGAGAATAAAAGAACTCAACAAAGAAGGCCAGCCGGTGCTGGTCGGAACAATCGCGATTGAAAAGTCGGAATATTTGAGCGCACTTTTGCAAAGGGAAGGAATTGCGCACGAAGTCCTCAATGCCAAACATCACGAAAAGGAAGCGGAAATCGTTGCCAAAGCGGGGCAAAAAGGATCTGTGACAATCGCGACAAACATGGCCGGGCGCGGAACGGACATTAAGCTTGGAAACGGGGTACGAGAAGTCGGAGGTCTTTTCATTATCGGAACGGAGCGCCACGAAGCGCGGAGAATTGACAATCAGCTCCGCGGGCGGTCCGGACGGCAGGGAGATCCCGGATTTTCGCAGTTCTATGTTTCTTTGGAAGATGAGCTTATGAAGCGTTTTGGGGGAGATAAACTTAAGAGCATGATGACGAGCCTTGGGCTTCCGGAAGACCAGCCGATCCAGAACGCGATTATTTCAAAGACCATTGAAAGCGCACAGTCAAAAATCGAAGGCATAAACTTTGACATCCGAAAGCACGTTTTGGAATATGACGACGTAATGAACAAGCAAAGAGAAGTAATTTATAAAAAAAGGAGCGATATTCTCAATCTCAGGGATACCAAAAGCGAGATGTTTAATTATATTTCTGAGGAAATTGAGAAGATGATATCTTTAATTTGCACAAAAGAAGAGGATTGGGATACTGATTGCATTGCCAAAGAAGTAAGAAATATATTTCCCTTGGAAAAAGATGCGAAAAAGCAGTTAGACGCAATTAAGAATGATAAGGTGAAAAATGACGCGGAAAAGATAAATGCAATGGTTGAATATCTTCTCGGGGAAGCAAAGAAAAATTATAGCCAGAAAGAAAGCGAGATTGGAGAGGAAAATATGCGCAACGTCGAGAGGATGATAATGCTTCAGATCATTGACAATCTTTGGATGAATCATCTGGATGAAATTGACTATATGCGCCAGGGAATCGGGCTTCGCGGTTACGGACAGAGGGATCCGCTGGTGGAATACAAGCGCGAGGCTTTCCAAATGTTCTCCGGGCTTGTGGAAAATATCCGCTACTCAATCGTCAATACTATTTTCCGAATTGCTCCTGCAAAAAGCGCCACTCCGCAAGCTTCAAAAGAAGAAAATCTTCAATTCAAAGGTGCGGACGAACAGATTAGCCAGTTTTCCGGAAGTAGAGCGACTACCAATCAGCCGAAAGAGGAAACAAAGCAAGCGCCGATAATCAACAAAAACAAAGTCGGCCGCAATGATCCCTGCCCCTGCGGATCGGGGAAAAAATATAAGAAGTGTTGTGGGAAGTAGGAGCTGAAAAATAAGTTGCTTTGTGCCAAGAGTAAAGCAAAACCCAGTCGAAAGACTGGGTTTTTTCTATGCCAAAAATCCGTCGCCCGAAAATAAAAGTTGCTCGTTGATAGGTCGAGGTACGCGGCGCCTGAGTCCGCCATAAGTTTACAAAAGTTGACAAACAACAAGTATGAAAAATTTAATCAAAGTCAAAAAAAGCCTGCGTGGCGAAGTGCTTGGAAAAGTGATGCGTGACCGCATCAGGGCGAAAGCCGAATTGCTTGCCGAGAATCTCGAAGATAATATCTCCGACGAGACCGGCGAACTGATGGGAAAACTTACGACGGAACTGTCCGACGGAGAAACCCAAAGCGAAATGGCGGGCTACGCCTTCGATCAGATCAGGAAAGCTCTGATCGATGAAATCAAAAAGCAGCTTAAGTAATAATCTTCCGGTCGGCGCATATCGCACGGCCGAGGATAAACCAAAATTATGACCGCAGTAACTTACGAGCACGCCAAGAAATCAATCGTCTGCGCCACGCAATTGGCCGCCTTCCTGGTAATGCTCGACATAATGATTCTCTTCGCCTCGCTCGCCCAAATCACGGTGGATGGTCAAAGCGGATATTGGAGTCCGTTCTGGTCGACCCAAGCGAAGCTGGCGATGAACATCCTCAAATAAAAGTCTGTCTGACTACCAAAAGAAATACGGCTCCGTAAGTCGAATTGAGCCGCCAAGTAATTAAAGAAATCCCCGGAGTCAATGGCTCGATCTTCGGGGATGTAAATGAACCAGGTTTTCAATATCCGATTCCGCCGATAGGGCGAATAAATCGAAGATGGATACCTGCCGAAGATAAAAGTTATGGGAATAGATATTTATGCGCACTGGAAAAACCAGACGCCCAAACAAGTACAGGAACAGTTCGCCGGATTTTCCGCAGTGCACGGGCACGTGGGATATCTGAGGGAAGCTTATCGCGGCAATCCTTACGCGACCCACTACATGTTTCAGGAAGTTTTTTCCAAAAAAGGAGAAGCGAAAATACCGGCTAAAGTTTTGCGGGAACGATTACCGCGGACTCTCGAACTGGTCGAAGAACGGGAGAGAAAACTCTACAAAGAAATAAGGAAAAAGCGGATCGACATGGTCAAAAAAAGTTTCATTGATTTTGTGAAATTGTGCGAGCAAAAAGAAAAGAAGACGGGTGAGCCTTGCACGATAGTAGCCAATTATTGATATGAAATACGCGTTTAATCTCGAATGGAACGAGTTTCCAAAAAAATTGCGAGAAAAAAAGATACGGCAGTACATTCTCGACGGCGAAAAACGCCAATGTGAAGAATGTGACGGAGAAAACATCTACTGCAAGAAATGCAGGGGTATCGGACAGGTCGATCCCGATCCCGACAATTTGTACGAGCAGGAAGAAGCGGAAGAAGACATTAGGACTCATTTCCCGATTTATTTTTAACAGCTCTCAGGCGTTTGCTGGCCGTAAAAAGTCAGTGCGGAAACAGAGGGCTGTTTCCCTTTCGTCAAAAAATATGGAATGTGAAATACAATCGTTGATTCCCAACACGACGCAGATACCGCATCTTATCATTCGCAAATGGATGCCGCTTTTGAGCGATGTGGAACTGCGGATTCTTCTTGTCGTTGCCGACCAGACGCTGGGATGGATTGAGGATCCAGAAACGAAAAGGCGCAAAGAAAAAGATTGGATAAGTCAAGGCCAGTTGATGAAAAAGATAAACCGAAGCGACAGGGCCATTCAAAATTCGCTCAAGCGATTGGTGGACGAGTTGAGAATCATTCAGGCTCACGACGAAGCGGGCGAGCTCTTGGATTCGCCACAAAAACGCATGAAGTGCGGCGGAAAAATCTTCTATCGTCTCAGCCTGAAAAACCCCGAGCAGACTACCCCCGAAAATAGTTCGGGGGCGGAAAAATCAGGCGAGGTATCGAAGGGTTATCCACAACCCCCGAAAAATCTTCGCGCGAAAAATTTTCGGGCTACAAAAGAAACCGGGTTTACAAAGAAGTCCTATCGGACAAGCGAGCTTGGCCAAAATAAAAAAACGGTTCCGTCCAGATATTTTTTCTGGAAGTTCGGTCAGCTATGTCAAGCGATCAGAAAAACCAAACCGGTTTTGGTGAAAAATAAGGATGGCCAGTTGCTGAAGCATGCCTTGCAGCACCTGACAGAATTTCAGCTCGAGCTCGAGCTCATATGGTTTTTGCAGAACAAAAAAGAAATGAGTCCGAGCTTGGGGGCGGCGCTTTGCAAAGAAGTGATCAGGGATTTCATCAAAGCAAGTTCCCGAGAATATGGTTTCTACGGAAACCTGGAAAGAATTGCTTTGCAGTATGGCAATGGCAGAAAACTGAAAACCGAAAATGAAGCGAACGCGATGAGCGTAATGGTCGAGGCGCTCAAGAAGCTGAAGGAATCATTCAGTATTTCGCGAAAATAAAAAGAAAAGCATATGAAACATCTTGATTTATTTTCAGGCATCGGCGGCTTCGCTCTGGCAGTCGAAGAAGTCTGGCCCAATTCGGAACATGTTTTTTGCGATAACGATTCCTACTGCCAGAGATTATTGAAATTAAGATTTCCAAATTCAAAAATATATGAGGACATCAAAGAAATCAAATCTATTGCCAACTCCTTCGGCAAGCGACCACATACAACGAAAAACAAGCAAGAGTTGGAAAGCAAAAGGAGCAACGAATTTTGTGTTGAGCAATCCAGAAATTTGGGATGTATTGACCTCCTCACGGGCGGCTTTCCGTGTCAACCGTTCTCCCAAGCCGGAAAAAGACGGGGAACCGATGACGACCGCTATCTCTGGCCGGAAATGCTTCGAGTCATCCGCCTTACAAAACCGCGCTGGGTCATCGCTGAAAATGTGCGCGGATTGTTTACTATGCAAAACGGAATGGTATTCGAGCAAGTGTGTCTTGACCTGGAAAATTCCGGTTACGAAATCCAGCCGTTTATTATTCCAGCTGTCGCCGTCAACGCTCCGCACCGAAGAGACCGAATCTGGTTTGTTGCTCACGCCGTCGGCGATACGGCCGATAGAAAGAAAAAATCCGGAAAGCTATCTGAAGCGTCAGGCAAACAGAAACAAGTCAGGGCGCAACACGGTTCCGCCCGGCAATCTTTACGAACAGCTTTTGGCGGGAGGGGCGAGCGATTTGAGAAAAACTCGCTTGTGGCCGCAGCTTTTGGGAACGCCGAAGGCGCAAGACAGTCGAGCGGCGATGAGAGACAGGGGAAAACACAATATGGGAGAACAAGTTCAGGAAGCGATAAATGCGTTGCTTCCGACACCGAGAGTGAGCGAAAAAGAAGGGTCGCCGGTAAAGAACGCGGAATTGAAAAACGGACGATGGAGCAGAGTAAATCGAAAAGGAGTGAGATTCGGTGTGAAAGTAAAAGATGTATTGGCCATGCTTCCCACTCCGAGCGTGATGGATATGCGGAACGATATCAGAAAGCCGGAAGAAAGAAGCGATCAGGCAAAAAAAGGTGGGTGTTCAAATTTGAGAGAAAAAGTTGGGAACGCTCCTGGCTTGAGGTTGCAACCGAACTTTGTGGAGTGGATGATGGGCTATCCGCAGAACTGGACGGACTTGAATTGTCAAAATCAAGACATCGGATAGAGAGACTGAAGGCTCTCGGAAATGCGATTGTCCCGCAAGTGGCAATTGAGATTATGAGAGCAATAAGAAAAACCGAAGAAAGCATTGGCGACACCTGAGGTGTTCGGAATCGGAAAGTCTGACTCTCCAAGTGTGGCTAATCCACATTTCTGCCTGCGGTCGACAGGCGGCTAAAAGATAAAAAATCATAAAGAAAAAAGCTATGGAACAAGATCAAAATTTATTGGAGGCGATTTTGCAGGCCATTGTTACTTATCCGGAACAGGTGCAGGTAGCAAGGCATGTTGATGAGATGGGCGTTCTCCTTTCAGTGAAGCTTGGCGAAGGCGATGCGGGAATCGTGATCGGGAAAGACGGACGCGCTATCAAAGCGATACGCTCGATCATGAATCTTGTCGGTCGCAGAAGCAAAGCTCGAGTCAGTGTTCGGCTTGACGTGCCGGAACTTCCGCGCAGTGCCAGACCGACGTCAGTCGGACTTTAACAGGCATCGGCGGCCTTGCCGCTAAGGGCGGGACAAAAAAACAAAATCCGCCATATTAAATAATTATGAATCGAACTCAAAAAGGAAAAATTATCGAGAAAAAAGCGCAGGATATTATTTCTCAGGAAGGCTATTGGATCGAAAAAGCCCGTGTTGCAAAATTTCAACCGCAGGATCTTTTTGGGTGTTGGGATTTGGTAGCAGTGGGGAAAAAAGAAATTCGTTTTATTCAAGTCAGTTCGGAGCGCTTCAGTTCCCGATCAAGAGCTGACCAGGAACGAATGTTTGCATTTCCAAGACCTCCGCATACATCAAAAGAATATTGGCGTTGGAATGAGAAAACAGATAAGTTCGAAATTACAACAATATGAAAACCAGACTTGAAATTTTAGAGTCGATTCACGACTCGCTATTGGAAGAAATGTTGCGGTTGGAAATTGCGATTCGCAATCTTGAAGACCGCGAAGATGATGACGTGGTGATTCCTCGTTTGACTCCATTCAATTTAGACGGTCAAAAAACCAAGAAGGAAATGGTGGCAGAATATAACGAGCGAACCGAAAAAGTCGAACACGCCATCCTAACAACAAAAAAATTAATTGAAGAAGAATATGTCAGAACCAAAATTTTACCGAAGGAAGATCCTTCCTCAAAGGGGGAATAGTCCATCGGAAGATATTCGCATCCCTTCTGCCTTGCTGGTTGAAGCACGGAGAAGACGCATAGAATTGATCCAGCGAGAAAATATTGTGGAAAGATTCACTGATCTTCCGAAGTGGGTGCGCACAAGGATTCGTTTTAAATTATTTTTAACACGCCTATGGATAAAAATACGAAAACAATAAAAATATCTGATCTCAAACATCCGCCTTACAATCCGCGGGATATCAAACAAGAAGATATAGATGCATTGAAGAAATCAGTCGAAAGATTCGGACTCCGAGGATTGATAACGGTCAATGCTCATAAAAACCGCACAGGATTCATTATTGGCGGTAATATGACCGTCATGGTTCTCAAGGAGTTGGGCTGGGAAACGATACCGAAGGAAAATGTGGATTTGGTGGATTTGCCTGAAGAAGAAGAAAAGGCGCTGAGTCTAGCCTTGAATAAGATTGCCGAGCGGCGAGATTGGAATGATGAGAAGTTGGCCGATCTCATGGTGGAACTTAACCATTCAGATTTTGATCTTTCGGTTACCGGTTTCAATGAAGTGGAAATCAGCAATCTTCTTGACAGTCGGATACTTGATGAGCTTGATGAAGAGGAGAAAACTGTCGAAGAAGAATACGAGGAAATAAAAAAGCCGGAATCGAAGTATGGCGAAATTTATAAACTCGGAAAGCATCGTCTCATGTGCGGAGACGCGACGAAAATCGAAGATGTAAAAAAACTAATGGGGGAGGTAAAAGCCGATATGGTCTTTACCGATCCGCCATACAATGTGGATCACATCAGTCATGAAAAGAAAGGAAAATTTCCGACCGAGCAGGGCAGGATTCTTGGCGATCAGCAAAGTCAGGAAGATTTCGAGGCATTCAGCAAAAAGGTGTTTGAAAATTATCATGAAATTCTGAAGCCGGGCGCAGTGATTTATGTCTGCACCGGCTATACCAGTTATTCTCTGTGGTACTACGAGATGCTCAATTCAGGTTTTGAATTTTCATCGACACTCGTATGGGTGAAACCGTCTTTTTCCATCGGCTGGGGCGACTACAAGAAGCAATACGAGCAAATCATGAAGGCTAAAAGAAGCAAAAGCAAAACGAAAGCTCAGCCGATTATGTACGGCTGGAAAAAGGGAGAGCGACATTATTTCTATGGAGACAACAACGAAAGCGACGTATGGGATATGCCGAGAAAGGCTGTCACCAAGATGGCGCATCCGACCGAAAAACCGGAGTGGCTCATCATGCGAGCCATCAAAAATTCCAGTCGGGTCGGAAACACTGTCGTCGATTTTTTCGGCGGATCGGGCAGCACGCTTTTTGCCGCCAATAAATTGGGTCGAACATGCTATCTGTTGGAGCTGGATCCGCGCTGGTGCGATGTGATCAGAAAGCGTTGGGAAAAAGTCAAAATAAAAAACTAAAGCACCCGGGTTCACTATGACCTCTGGTTAATTTTCACCAGGGTTCACCATGGTCTCCGGTCGATTATGAGCAAGCCAATTCTTACAACCTCCAAAATGCCGAAAGAGACAGAACAGCAATACACTGCCTGGCTTTTGTATTGCGAATCAGGGAGCTTGGAGAAGCTCCACCGCATGTGGGAAGGACTTCATCAAGGCTTCATTGACTCTTCATCGGAAATGGCCGGTCTCAGGGGGCGATTAGGAGCTCCGCCGACACTCAGAACTATTGCCGAATGGTCTTCAAAATTTCGCTGGGTCGAACGAAAAGACCTGAAACTAACCGAAGATTTGGAGAGTCTTCATAAAAAGGCCCAGGAAATTAAACAGAAGAAAGTTGGTGTTATTGCTGAGATATTTTGGGAAAAATTGCAGGTTCTCAAAAAACAGATAAAAAAGGGAGAGGGGTCGACGGTGGATGAGATAAAAAAGCTATGGGAAATGTTCCGCACCGAGATGGGCGAGTCCCTCGGCAAACATGAATTGAGCATCAAGGAAGAAGAGCAAAAGCCGCCGACTGCGGAAGAAGAGGAATTGGGATTGGCAATAGATGAAACCATCAAAGATTTCTATGGACGAAAAGGAAAAACAAAAAAGTAGCATTCTGTATTGGATCAAGCGGAATAAAATAAAAAGCGAAAGCGGAGAACCAATCGAATTTTCTGACCACCGTTTTATGCTGGATATTTATTCGGACAGAACCCCGATGCAAGCCATACGCAAAGGTTCGCAGATCGGAGCGAGCACGATGGAAATTTTGCGGGCGATCCACGCGGCGCGCTTCTGGGGTATCAATCAAATTTACACTTTGCCGACGGCGGATGACGTGGCCGAGTTTGTAAAAAGCAAAGTGAACAGGATCGTGAAAACAAATCCTTGCGTTTTGGAAGGAGTGAGCGGAAGAGATGTGGATTCAATAGAGCAAAAACAGATCGGAAAATCATTCCTGTTTTTTAAGGGGACATATACAGAAAAGGAAGCCATTATGCTTACCTCGGACCGCAACATTCATGATGAACTCGACAAATCCAAGCCCGAGGTCATTCGCGACTATACCAGCCGTATGGGATTTTCGAAAATAAGAAGCCAGCATTATTTTTCAACCCCGACAGTTCCGGATGTAGGAATAGATCGTCTGTTCGGACAATCAGACCAAAAACACTGGCGGTTTAATTGTCCTCATTGCGATTATGAACAGCATATGGATTGGGAAAAGAATGTCGATCGCGAGCGAAGGATTTATGTCTGCCAGAAATGTCGGAAGGAAATCACTCCTCGCTGGGTCTGCGATACCGGCCGATGGAAAGCCCGGTATCCGGGAGAGCCAATAAGCGGATATTGGATCAGCCAGATGATATGTCCATGGCGCAGTGCGGCCGATCTTCTTGATGAAGAAGCCAGCGCCGAAGACCAAAAATATTTCTACAATTTCGTCCTCGGATTGCCATATATCGCATCGGATCAAAAAGTTTCACAAAGCTTGTTTCTTCGCAATATTACAAATGAAGAAGTTGAAACATCCGGCTGGAATGTGATGGGCGCGGATACCGGGGATGAGAATCACATCGTAATCGGCAATGCCAAGGGAATTTTTTGGATCGGTAAAATAAAAGATCATCCGAACAAAACGCGCTGGGAATATATGGCGGAACTTATCCAATTCTATGACGTGCGGGTATGCGTT
The DNA here is from genome assembly GCA_964440305.1 of uncultured Bdellovibrionales bacterium. Taxonomy (GTDB): domain Bacteria; phylum Patescibacteriota; class Minisyncoccia; order Moranbacterales; family JAKLHP01; genus CAYTRS01. Next base: position 62,352 of record CAYTRS010000002.1, on the reverse strand, counting down.
ATCGACGCTATGCCATGGACGGAGGAGGCTCTGCGTCTGGCCCGCCAATTTCCGTACCGCGTATACGTAAATTTTTACAAGGAAGATCCGAAGATGCTGGAAGTGATCCGGTGGAATGACGAGAAAGAAGAGGACGACAAAGCTTTCGAGGAAGAAGTCAAAGTGCTCTCTTCGCGCAATCGCATCATCGACGACACAATTTCTTCTCTGCGGCGCGGCGAAATAAAGTTCGCCATGAAACCGGATAATGCGACTTTCCGTATGCTGATAGACCACGCCCAGACAATGTATGCTCGAACTGTCACCAATCAATTCGGACAGGAAAAGCGGGAATGGGAATCGACGACCGGCACGGATCACGCTTGGCACGCCCTGATTTATTGGCATATAGCTTTTAAAAAAAGAATGAAGTATGAACCGAACAAATAAACGAAAAACGAATATGTCGGACGAGCAGGAACGCAACCTACTGCTTTCGGAGATTGCGAGAGATCTTGCATCCATCGAGAAAGAAGGATTCGGCAGAGTGGTGATTGAAATAAAAAACAAACAAATAGTCAATTGGTGGAAAGTGGCGTCGCGCACCCGGCGCAGTTTTTTCAAAAAGATGAAGAATATCGATTATTGAAGTGCTCTGCAAAATTGACGAAATCTTTACCGGATTTTTACCGTAACTTATCGCGCTCCGAGATATAATTGTTTCAGCCGATTAAGATTCCTGGAAATATAATCAGGTCTTTGCTTGGAGTATTTGAGGAGAAATGCAAGAGGGGGTCGACAGAGACCGAATGTCCAGGAAAAATATAATTCTTAACTTCATCAAAATATATTCATGATATCAATCACATAGCAATTCTCATTCCGACATGAATGCTCTACAAAGAAAATACTCTTCGGAGTGCGCGCCTTTCTTTGTAGTCGTATCAATAACTTATAGGTTATCAAATTAGTTTCAGTCTGATAAAAGAAGCTCTTGTTAATTACAAGTGTTTCTTTTTTTATTTATGATCTAAAACCCTGTGCCTAAACCCGTACATGTGCTTGACAAATAATTGCACCTAAGGCATACTGAAAATAGCTTACCTATCGGTAAGTAAATAAGAAGTAACCAAGAAAGCATGAAAACAATCGCAAAACAACCAGAAGACGTTATTCAAGACACCAAGAAATATATTGTTGACACAGCCCGCCAGTTTTTTTCCGAATATAGTTATTTGGGTGTTTCTATGAGCGATATCGCCAAAAAACTGGATATAACCAAAGCTGCGCTTTACTATCATTTCACTGGTAAAGCCGAAATTTATGAAAAAGTACTGGATGAAGTTTTTGATGATTTGAGTTTGGCTATTACCGAAGCGATGAACGAAACCACGATTGATAAAAAATTACACAAACTGATTAAGAATTACTTAGAGTTTGGATTTAGAGAAAAAAATCTTATCAAATCTATAGTGTTAAAATTATCGCCGGCCGATAGACAGATAACAAAACACATTACTCAATTAAGAGAACGGGTTGCTGATCTGATTCAACCAATAATTGAAGAAGCTTTCGCAAGTAAGAAACTAACCGGTAAAGTTGATAGCCAACTTCTAACTTCCATGCTTACCGGCATGATGGACGGATTGCTTTTGGAATATTCGTTTCTTAATAAAAAAATAAATTCGGCAAAAATATCAGATCAAATTATTGCCGCTTTATTTTAAAGGTCGAGGACCAGTCCGCCTCAAGGACTTAATAAATGAGTTAATAAAAATAAAAATATGCCAACAAATTTTCTAGCAAACATTGATTGGTCAAGTCCCATGACAATTGGAATCGGAATTGGAGTCGTCGCGGTTATTGCTATTGCCGGATATCTAGTGTGGGCTTGGCAAGAAAAAAAGCCGCCATTTGATAATATGTAAAGCATTTTGGGCGCTTCATTTTCGTAGCTATCTAAACTAATAAATGGAGCGTCTTTTAATGATTTTAATAATTTGAAAGCAATTTATGTATAAAGAATATGAACCTATAAAGTTCCCAGAAGACGAATCGGCTCATGACGCCATTGTTGAATGGTGGTATTTTAACGGCCATCTTAAAGACAAATATGGCAACGAATATTCATATATGGATTGCCTGTTCAAAGTGGATGTCAAAAAAGTAAAAATACCTTTTTTAAGTAAGATTCCGCTTAAAACATCCTACTTCTCACATTCACTCGTTTCAGACATAAATAATAAAAGTTTTCAGCATAGGATATCTCCCTTTTCTGTTGTTTCTGATGACAGTTTTTCCAAATCCCTGCTTCATATAAATTACATCAATCCGGAAATTAAGAACGGTTATACTAACTGCGCTATTGAAAAAACAGACGAATCAAAATACCGCTTAAAAAATGAAGATATGGATTTGATATTAACTTCAATTAAAAAGCCCTTGCTGGAAGGCGGGAAGGGTTTTCTTGATCTTCATTCTAAAGCAACCTATTATTATTCCTTAACCAACCTGAAAACAGAAGGCAGAATAAAAATTAAAGATAAATGGGTGAATATTACCGGCAAGTCATGGGTGGATCATCAGTGGGCGGATGCCAGTTATTCCAAAGACAGGTGGGATTGGTTCTCGGTGCAATTGGACAATAATACGGAAATGGTTTGCTTTATGTATGATGACGGCCAGAAAAAAACTTATTTGGCCAGTATCTCTTATCCGGATAATACGCAAGAGCATTATGACAATATTAAAATTATTCCCCTGAAAGGACATTGGACAAGCCCTAAAAGCAAGGCTATTTATCCGATGTTATGGGAAATCAAAATACCGGCAAAAAATATACATCTGCTTCTGTCGGCAAAAATTGAAAATCAGGAAATGCTGTTCGGTTCAATCAATTATTGGGAGGGACCGCTTACGGTCAGCGGATTATTCGAAGATAAAAAAGTAAACGGTGTTGGTTTTATGGAACTAGTCGGTTATCCATCGCAATATAACAATGCAAAATATATCAGAGATGAAATAGGAAAAACAGCGAGCCGGGTTATTTCGTCTATGAAGAATAAGGCTTCGGCTTTGGTAGGCAACGTAAAAAATAATCCCGCAGAATCAGATTAAAATTATGGCAAAACTAAAACGACCTAAAATCGGTTTGGCGTTGGGAAGCGGCGGTCCCAGGGGGCTGGCGCATATCGGCGTAATCAAAGTTCTGAAAGAAAATAATATTCCGATCGATTTTATCGCCGGTTCAAGTATCGGCGCTATGGTCGGCGGATTTTATGCCGCTACCAAAGATATAGGACAAGTGGAAAAGATAGCGTTGGGAACTAACTGGAAAATGATTTTAGCATTGATAGATCCTTCTTTTCGCCAGGGATTGCTGGGAGGTAAAAAGGTAAACAATTTTATCGAAGATCATATCGACAAAATGGATTTTAAGGATTTAAAAGTTCCCCTTTCGGTAGTAGCGACAAATTTTAAGAACGGCGACGCGGTTGTTATAAACAAAGGCGACGTTGCCTCGGCAATCAGAGCCAGTATTTCTTTGCCATTGGTTTTTAGGCCCGTGGAAAGGGAAGGAAAATTATTGGTCGACGGAGGATTATCTTTGCCCGTTCCAGTCGAAGTGGTGAGAAAAATGGGAGCGGATTTGGTAATAGCGGTTAATTTGGATGCCGATTACTTTGCCGACAACAACAGCGAAAACAATAAATTCGGTTTTTATAAAATGGCTGAAAATTCAATCAATCTCCTGCGGCATCACCTGGCCTATCGAAATGTCGAAAATGCCGACATTGTTATCAGTCCCAGGGTTGGAAATGCGCATTGGGGAAAATTTCTGGACGGAAAAGATATAATTTCAGCTGGAGAAAAAGCGACAAAAATAAAATTATCACAATTGAAAGAATCGATACATCGGGAAAACAAGGACGTTCTGAGTAAGTTTTTAGATTTTCTTAAATTATAATCAAAATGCTTAGAAATTTTTTCATCGCCTGCTGGTTCAGCTTTAAACAGCTAACACGCAGCAACAAGAAAAGTGTCGTGATGACCATAGTGGTGGTAAGTTTACTTTTCATCAATATTCTTTTTATCGCGTCCATGATGTCCGGACTTATAAAAACTATAAACAATCAGGTTATAGATTATCAATACGGAAACATTGTAATCGAACCGACCAAGGAAAGTGAAAGTGACAACTATATTAAACAAGCGAATCAAACATTAAATGACATCAGAAGCATACCAGGTGTTATTGGGGCGGTAGAGCACTATAAAGAAGGCGTCAAAATCACATATGATCAGAAGAAAGAAGGAACTAACGTTAAAGACTTCAGCGGATACTTATATTCCGTAATCCCTTCAGAGGAATCAAATGTTCTTAAAATAAATTCAAAAATTGTTTCCGGAAGATATCTGGAAGATGGAGATCGAGGCAAGATACTTCTCGGACGGGAAATCAGCGGAGGCTTCGAAGCTACTCTTGAAAGAGCATCTTTGGGAGGGGTCCGAGTTGGAGATGAAGTTTATGTTTATTATCCCAATGGAATAAGCCGAAAATATACGGTAGCTGGAATTTTTGCTACCAAGAGTTTCCTGGCTGATGCGCAGGCTTATGTAACAAAAGATGAAATGGAAGATGTTTTGGGACAGCATGACCTGGCCGACGAGATAATTGTAAAAACTGCAACTATGGGAGATGAGAATAAGTATATTTCAAAAATAGAAAATGTATTGGAGCAAAAACTGAAACTTTATATCTGGAGCGATTTTTTGGGCGCCATGTCAACCGTTACAAACAGCTTTGATTTTGTAAAATTAATTTTTTACGCTATCGGACTGGCTGTTTCCGGCGCCAGCATTTTCATAATCATCTATATCGACTTGCTTAATCAGAAAAAACAAATCGGAATCTTGAAAGCGATCGGAATGGAAAGCAAAACTATTGTTATTTCCTATGTATTGCAAGCATTTTTTTATGGACTTATGGGGGTGATTTTGGGAAGATTCCTGCTTGAATACGCAATCTCTCCATATTTTCTCAAGCACCCGCTGGAGCTTCCTATCGGATATATCAGCCTTAATATTGAAAGCCTTGATCTTATGCGCACGGAAATAAGCATGGTAGTCGTATCGCTTATTGCCGGATTCATCCCATCCGTTCAAATTGCCAGAAAAAATATTTTAGATTCAATATTCAAATAAAACAATGGAGAAAGATATTATAACCGTAAAAAATTTGCACAAAACTTATTCAGGGGAAGTTCCGCTGCATGTTCTTAAGGGCGTGAGTTTTTCTGTAAAGGAAGGGGAATTTGTGGCGATTATGGGCAGAAGCGGCAGTGGAAAATCCACCTTGCTTCATCAACTTAGCCTTTTGGATAACGCGGACGAAGGAGAAATAATTGTTGAAGGGCAAGAACTGACTGCCCTTTCAGACAGCGAAAAAACAAAATTTCGTCTTCAACACTTCGGTTATGTTTTTCAGGAATACGCTCTCCTGCCGGGATTCAGTGCCGAAGAAGCCGTCAGTTTGCCCCTTATTTTGCAAGGTTGCTCCATACGGGAAAGCAAAAAACGTGCCAGAGAAATACTTGAGATGGTTCAACTTGGTGATCGGATAAAACATTTTCCGTCCGAAATGTCAGGAGGCGAACAACAAAGAGTGGCGGTTGCCAGGGCCTTGGTCAATAATCCGAAAATTCTTTTTGCCGACGAACCTTGTGCCAACTTGGATTCGGAAACGTCAACCGTAATATTGGAACTTTTTAGAAAACTCAACAAAGAACTTAATCAAACCGTGATTTTGGTAACTCATGAATCGGAAGATGAGGAATATGTTGATAGGGTAATCCATATGAAAGACGGGATTTTACAATAAATAATTTTTAAATTTATAAATTAAAAAATATGCCAAAAGTTAAGAAAGCAATTTATTGGATCATTGTTGTCGCTATTGTGATAACGATAGGATCCATAATTTGGGGAAATAAGAACAAGAAAGCGGATTATACACTTACTCCGGTTAGCAAGGGGACGCTAACCCGGACCATTTCAGCCAACGGAGAATATTTATCTAAAGACGAAGCTAATGTCAGTTTTCGAATATCCGGACCGCTCATCAACGTTAAAGTGGATGTTGGGGACAAAGTGAAACAGGGACAATTTTTAGCCAGTGTTGATACGGGCACTTTAACGGAAAAATTGGAACAAGCAAAAAAAGCGGTTACGATCCAGAAAAAAACTTTGGCTTATCAAAAAGATAAGGATGATTTATATACTAAGGATCAACGCAGTGCTCAAAAGGCGGCGGTCCAACAAGCCGAGGCTGTTGTTGATGAAATTTCCAAACAATTTCAATATGCCAATATCAATGCGCCGATTAGCGGAACAGTGGCTGAAAAAAATGTGAATATAGGAGAAATAGTCCAGGCCGGAAGCCCGGTGATTAAGATTGTCAGGGAAGACGAAATGAGAATTGAAGCCAGGGTTCCGGAAGTGGATATTGCCGGAGTCAGAGTCGGCCAGAAAATAAGTGTCAAATTTGATGCTTATCCGGAAAATCAAAGATTTGATGCAGGGGTAACAGAAATAGATCCGACTCCGGTTACCGTCCAGAATGTCGTTTATTATGTGGTCAAAATGCAGGTTGACAATCCGGATGTAGGTTTCAGATACGGCATGAACTGCACAATTTATGATAAAGTGGCCCAAAAAGACAATGTGCTTATGATTCCCAAGGGAGTAATAGAAAAAGACGGAGACAAAAAATTCGTTACCATTCTAACTGATGCTAAAGAAAAAACTGTGGAGAAAAGAGAAATACAAACCGGACTGGAAGGAGACGATGGAATGGCGGAAGTGGTTTCAGGACTCAAGGAAGGCGATCAGATAGCGATAGAGAAATAATAAAAAATTATCGCGCTAAAATAGTTTCTAAAGCGTATTAAAAGCATGACTCAAAAAGTATTTTCTGGGATTAAATTTACTTTATGCGTATTCTTCTAATCTCCGATCACGCCGATCCATTGGCGGAAATCGGATCAAAAGAAGCCGGGGGACAAAATATCTATGTTTTTTACCTGGCAAAATTTTTATGCCGGTTGGGAATTTTGGTGGATGTATATACCCGCTGGGACAGAAAAAACAAAAACGAAATTGTTAAATTTAACAATCATTTGAGAATCATAAGGGTGAAGGCGGGTCCGAAAAAGTATATGCCCAGAGATAATTTCTTGGGTGTTGTGGATGAATTTACGGGCAATATATTAAAAAGAATAAAAAAAGAAAAGATAAATTATGATATAATTCATACAAACTACTGGTTTTCAGGACTTATCGGCTTAAGAGTTACCAAAGAAATTAAAAAACCGCTTGTTCATATTTATCATTCTATCGGACAAGTCAGATTTGAAAGCCTGAAGAATTACAAACTTCAGGAAATCAATAACAAATTTTTCAAGCAAAGAACAATTTCCGAAAAGGAAATAGCCCAAAAAGCGGACCGGATAATTACGACCAGTCCGGTGGAAAAAGAAATTATAAAAAATCTTTTCGGAATCAGCGGGGAAAAAATAAAAACCATAACTATCGGGGTGGATACAAAAATATTCAGGCCGATCAAAACCGAAAGAGCTAGAAAACTAGCAAGAATGGAAAATAAAGGGAAAGTCATTCTTTATGTTGGCAGAATCGAATGGAGAAAAGGAATCGGAACTTTGCTTTATGCTTTTCGCGAAGTTATTAAAAATCACCCGAATGCCAAGCTGTATATTATCGGCGGAGGCAGAAGCAAATCGGCAAGAAAGCTGGAAGATGCCGAACATGAGCGACTGAAAAAAATCTCTCAAGAACTGGGAATAGAAAAGAGGGTAAGCTTTTTAGGACCCAAGAAGCAGAACGAATTATATAAATATTATTCAGCTGCCGACGTATGCGTTGTTCCCTCGTATTATGAACCATTCGGAATAGTTCCTTTGGAATCAATGACCTGCGGAACTCCCGTGATTGCTTCCCGTACCGGAGGATTGCAGTATACCGTAAAAGACAAAATAACAGGACATCTTTTTAAACCGAGAAACTATGTAGATTTAGCCGAAAAAATAAACATTGTTCTAAAAAATAGAAAAGACTTTTATGTCAGAAACTGTTTGAAACGGATCAGCGATGAATTTCGATGGGAAAAAATAGCCGACCAATATGAAAATTTTTTTAATCAGTTAATAAGCAAAACAAAAAAATGAAAATTGCAATAGTAGCGCCATTTGAGGAAAGAGTCCCTCCGCATAAATATGGCGGAACGGAACTCGTCGTCTATAATTTAACGGAACAGCTGGTTAAGACGGGTCATAACGTTACTCTTATCGCAACCGGAGATTCCCAAACAAGCGCCAAGTTGGAAATTATTTTCAAGAGATCACTCCGAAGTATTCCCGATCTTACCGATATGAAACTGAGAGAAGCATATAAGTTTATGGGAATAGGAAAAGTGGTTACATATTTGAACGGGAATAATTTTGATATTGTTCATAATCATATAGGCTGGCGATTGCTTCCTTTTGAAAAAATTATCAAATGTCCAGTGGTTACAACTCTTCACGGGCCACTGGATGTTCCTTATCAGCAAAAAGTTTACGGCGAATTCAGTCAGGCAAATTACATAAGTATCAGCATGAATCAGAGAAAACCGATGCCCGAACTCAATTTCGTGGCTAACGCTTACAACGGTCTGGATATGGAAAAATTCAAGCAAAATTACAAGCCAAAAGATTATTTTGCGTTTCTTGGCAGAATGTCCCCAGAAAAAGGACCGGTTCAGGCTATAGAAGTGGCAAAAAAAGCTGGGGTAAAACTAATTATGGCAGCCAAAGTTGATTTAGTTGACGAAGAATATTTTAAAAAAGAAGTGGAACCACTGATTGATGGAGAGCGAATTAAATTTATCGGGGAAGTTGACCACGAAGAAAAAGTGGAGCTTCTCGGAAATGCCAAGGCTTTGATTGCTCCGATTCAATGGGAAGAACCTTTCGGTTTGTTTTTTACCGAAGCGATGGCTTGCGGAGCGCCAGTATTTGCAATGAGACGAGGATCGGTTCCGGAAATTGTAATAGACGAAAAAACCGGCTTTATTTGTGATAGTGTGGACGAGATGGCGGAGAAAATAAAAAGAGTTGGCGAGATCGACCGAAAAGCTTGCTTCGAACATGTTAAGAAAAATTTTTCTTCGGAAAAAATGGCCGAGGATTATGTTTCAGTTTACGAGAAAATTATAGCCGAGCAATAAACATAGACTCATTAAATAAAGCGTTAAAAAATATTTACAGCTTAGAAAAAAATACGGACTTCTGATGAAGAAGAAGGGGATTGCATTTTTGGAAAAAATTCAGGAAAGAAACAAAAAAACTCAAGATTTATCAGATACTAAATTAACTTTTGTGTGCAGTAGAACTTCTCCAAAAATTTATTTAAGTTGTTAAAAAAATGAAAGAAGTAATAAAATTTTTTGATAAATTTGAAGACAAAATAAGGGCTTGGCTGAGTCATAGTCCGATTTTTTATGCTTTAGTCGGTGGAATGGGGGTGGTTATATTTTGGAGAGGAATCTGGCATACGATGGATGCGATTGTCGGTTTTTTGAACAAGCAACCGATTACAGATTCTCCTTGGTGGGATGGACCCCTTTCTGTATTAATTGGGATATTTATTCTTCTTCTCACAGGGCTCATGGTCTCAACATTTATCGGAAATGAAATAATTATTTCTGGGATTAAAGGAGAAAAGAAAATCACTGAAAAAACTGAAATCGAAATTCAAGAGGAAATGGAAGAGGTGGAAAACATCAAAAAAGAAATTAAAAAAATGGCTGTTGATTTGGCTGAAATTAAAGAAAAGATTAGATGAAATAAAAATTTGAATTGAAGTCAGCAAATAGATCAGTTTACGGAATCTGTCGCCAGCTCACAAAACGAGATGTAGTTAGCGCATAAGCTGTATCAATAAATTTTAATCAATTAAAAAGGCAGAAGTATGAAAAAAGAAATTAAAAAAGGAAAGGTCGTTATTTCGAAGAACGGACCGTATATTGTTTCGGGAAAATTGCCTTTGGAAAAAGAAATAATTATGCCTGACGAGGAAGGTTTTTCCTACGAGTGGAAAAAAGGGGAAAAATATCCAGATCAGGAAGCATACGCTCTCTGCCGTTGCGGAAAATCAAAAAACAAACCATATTGCGATGGTTCGCACGTGGCTGACAACTTTGACGGGACAGAAACGGCTGGCAGAAAAAAATATCTTGAGCAGGTGGATTTGAAAATAGAAGGTCCGGAACTTGAGCTTACCGACGTACAAAGCCTTTGTTCCAGCGGACGTTTTTGCGACAGAAAAGAAGGCACATGGAATCTTACGGAAAATTCCAATGACCCGCAGAAGAAAAAAATGGCAATAGGACAATCTTGCAATTGTCCTTCGGGCAGACTGGTGACTTGGGATAAAAAAACAAAAAAAGCTTACGAACCTGAATTTAATGAATCATTAAGTGTCGTAGAAGATCCCCAAGCTCAAGCCAGTGGACCGATTTGGGTCAAAGGAAAAGTGCAGGTGGAATCATCGGACGGGCATATTTATGAAAAAAGAAATCGCGTAACACTTTGCCGTTGCGGCAAGTCTGCGAATAAGCCGTTTTGTGATGCTACTCATATACGAGTCGGTTTTAATGACGGGGATGAATCGTTAAAAGGATAAGCTGGCAAGTTTGTGATATAATTAAATCAATAAAAAGATTCCGTGATTGTATTATTGTCTATCATATGAAAAAAAACACCGAAGAAAATGTGAAAATCAGCACATATTTTATCGCTGCTGCCAGCGCGTTAGCTTCGCTGTTGATAATTGGGACTGTTGCTTATCATTTTCTGGAAAAGTGGACATGGATAGATGCTCTATATTTCACTGTTGCAACACTAACTACTGTTGGCTATGGAGATTTACATCCTACCAGTGAAATGAGCCGCTTGTTCACGGTATTTTTTATTTTAGTAGGTGTATCAATCAGTATTGCCGCAATTACCATTATAGGCGGCCGATACTTGTCAAGAAGAGAAGAAAATATAGTGCGCATACGAGAAAGAAGATCCGAAAGAAACATGAAAAGATAAAGTAAGATTGAATATTTGTCACGAAATTTGTCTAAAATAATTTCTTATGCAGATTACTTAACTAATGTGAGAAAATTAATATTAGACTTTAGAATATAGCTGTCCAGTGAAACATTAAGCATTCCAAAGGTATGCGAATTTTGGTTATAGATGATGATCCGAAAATTTCCGACTTTCTCAAGAACAATCTCGAGGCGGAGCTTTTTGCCGTCGATGTAGCGACGGACGGTGAGAAGGGCGCGTACCTCGGCCGCTGCAACGATTATGACTTGATCGTTCTGGATAACGTGTTGCCGAAGAAAAACGGGTTGGAAGTCTGTAGGGAGATTCGCGAGAAAAAGAAAGGGGTAAAAATTATAATGCTTTCGGCGCTTTCGGATATAACGACTAAAGTGGATCTCTTGGACAACGGCGCGGACGATTATCTGACCAAACCTTTTTCTTTTCGGGAGCTTTTGTCGAGAGTAAAAGCATTGCTTCGTCGCCCAACCGTTTCGACCGAAGAAGTGATAAAGATCGGTGATTTGATTATTAACACCAATAATCACGAAGTGACGCGGGGAAAAAAGAACATCGGTTTGACACGAAAAGAATTCATGCTTCTCGAGTATCTGGCCAAGAATGCCGGACGAACATTGACGCAAATAGATATAATGGAGCACGTGTGGGATATGGAATTGGATTCTTTTTCTCAGACTTTGAAATCGCATGTCAGGAATCTGCGCGCCAAGATAGACGGCGGAAGGAAAACAAGCATCATTCAGACAGTCAACGGCAGGGGATATAAAATGGAGCCGGAATAGTCTTTACAATTCCTTTACTTTTTCTTTACCTGATTTTGATATAATTCAGGCAGGCTATAATTCCAGGTCGAGGGATTATTTTTTATCAAAACCTAAACGAAAAAAGAAATGAAAAAGAAAATCATAAAAAAAATTCTAATGTGCAAGAAGATCAGGAGGGCGGTGGCATTGAGCGCTTTTGTTGTTTCAATGGCCAGTGTCGCAAATCCGTGGACTGATGTCGCTTAGATATTTAACGAGTAACCATATGTCAAAAGAGGAGGGAAAGTATAGCTTTTTAATTATGGTTACTCGTTTTTTATATGGAAAACTTTTATTACCGAAATCGAACGGAGAAGATTTGAAACGTCAAGAGTTCATTTTTAATGTTATAGTGTCAGGATCAAGTGTTCTCTTTTGCGTATTCAGCCTTTTTTCGTTATACCATTCTTTGGTCAGGCATAATGACAGAGCGATTTCTCCTCTGGTGCCCCTGGTGCTGTTCTGTTTTTTTGTGTTCTTGCACTATCTTTCAAGAAAGGGATTTTTTGTTATCGCTTCTTATATTTTCGTTTATGCTTATTTGATTACGGCGAGTTATGCCGTGTATGTATGGGGCGTAGATTTACCTATGGCATTACTGACTTTTGCCCTTCTGATAGTAATATCAGGAATACTTATCAGTACCCGATTCGCTTTTGAGATAAATTTTATTATTCTTTTGGTGACTCTTATTCTTGGTTATCTTCAGTTGAATCACATTATTTCCCCTAAAGTTTATTGGAAGACAGAATTATTTCAAATGAACGACCCTATCGGGCATTCTATAATATTTTCCATTATCGCCGTCGTTTCATGGTTGTCGAACCGCGAAATCGAAAGATCATTGAAGCGCGCTAGAAAATCCGAGGCGGAGCTTAAGGAAGAAAGGGATACGCTGGAAGTGAGAGTTCAAGAAAGAACAAAAGAATTGGAAAAATCCCAAATGGAAAAAATAAACCAGACAGCCAGGTTTATCGAGTTCGGAAAAATTTCCTCCGGACTTTTCCACGATTTGATAAATCATATAACATTTTTGTTTTTTGATATCGAAAAAGCCAATGATGCTGGCGAGAAGGAGCATACTCAGACGAAAGAATATCTGAAACAAGCCAATGAAACCAAAGATTTATTGGTGGAATATATCGAAGCCGTCAAAAAACAATTTCAAAATCAAAAAGTGGATTCATTGTTTTCCATGAAAAAAGAAATTTTAAATATCACCAAACTGTTAAATTACAAATTAACGACAGAAAAAGTCAAAATAAATTTGAAAGGCGACTTCGATATCATCACTTACGGGAACGATGTGAGGTTCAACCATGTGATAATCAATATTATTCTCAACGCCTTGGATGCTTATGAAATAAGCGATGAAGGGGAAAAAGAAATAGATGTAAAATTGGACAGGCTCGGCAAAAAGGCGATTATCTCCATTGAAGACTGGGCCGGCGGAATTTCCGAAGATATTCAAGAAAAAATATTCGAGCCGTTTTTTACCACCAAGGGTCCGCAAAAGGGAACCGGAATCGGACTTACGACAGTCAAAAACATAGTCGAGAATGATTTTGGCGGAACAATCAAGGTTGAGAGCGTCTGGGGACAGGGCAGCAAATTTATCATTGAAATTCCAATTAGAGATGAATCATAGCGATGTAAGCGAAGCGATAAAATCAGGCATCAAGTATCTGTCCCGCACCCAAAAGGAAGACGGGAGTTTTTCCAATTTCATTTCAGTCTCGAAGCGTTTTGAAAATCCCAAAGAGAACCGATCCATATTTCCGGCATGCCTGATCCTGGCGAGTCTTGACAGTCTTCCTCAGTCAAAGGTTCTCGGGAAGGTAAAAAGCAAATCCGCAAAATTTCTGCTGAGTCAAAAAAGCGATTTTTGGTCATGGAATTATTGGAAAAGAAATTCCCCTGAAAGCAAGGACGCGCCGTACCCGGACGACTTGGATGATACTTGTTGCGCCATGGTTGCGCTGATTAAGCATGATCCAAAAAGCATTTCTATCAAAGCGGTTTCCAAGGTCGTCAATTTGCTCACATTTTGCGAAAGCAAAGAGGGCGGGCCGTATTATAGCTGGCTTACTCCGCCGGATGCGGACAAGGGCTGGAAAGACATTGATTTAGCGGTCAACAGTAACATCGCTTTTTTTCTTTCGCTTCAGGAAGTGACCTTGAAAAGCCTGATCGCGCTCACTGAAAAAGCGATTGATTCCGGAGAATACGCTTCTCCGTATTACCATTCTCAATATTCTGTCATTTATTTTATTTCCCGCTGGTACAAGGGAAAGAAGAAAGACAAAATAATCTCATACCTTTTGAAAAAGAGGCTTGAGAATGATTCCTGGGGCAATCCCTTGGAAACCGCTTTGGCTGTCAGTGCGCTTATTAACTTCGGATACGAAAAAGAAAAACTAGAGAAAAGCATCGGGTATATATTAAAAAATCAAATTGAGGGGGAATGGCGGGCATGCCCGTTGATAATTGAATTGGTTAAAAATAAACAAAAACATTATTCAGGCAGCGCAGAGCTTACAACAGCATTCTGCCTAGAGGCTTTGGGGAAATTTTCAGCTAAAGATAAATTGATAGAAAACAAACGAAAAGCAGGAATAGACGACAAGCCGAAAAAGATACACAGGAAAATAATCAATTTTACCGACCGAAGGTTCTCCAATTTCAACCCTGAGCTCAATGAAAAATTTTTGGCTGTCAGAAAAAAGATATTGAAAGGAGACAGGGCAAATCAAATAACGCTCTTGCCATATTATTTTCAAAAATCATTGAAGAACAATAAGGCCGTGAATGAAAATATCTTGGTGGAGTTGGGAGCAGCCAGTCTCTATGGCTGGATGGCATACACGATATATGATGACTTTTTTGATGGCGAGGGTAATCGGGAACTTCTTTCCTTGGCCAATATCTGCCTTCGTGAACTGACATCAATATACGGCGATAATTTTGCGAAGAATGAAAAATTTTTGCAATTTTTCAAGAACACGATGGATAGGATTGATTCGGCCAATGCTTGGGAGACGAGTAACTGCCGGGCGAAAATATCCGGATCACATGTGACGATCCCAAATCAATTGCCTGATTTTGGAAAATTGGAAAGACTTGCCGATCGTTCCATCGGCCATGCACTAGGACCAGTGGCCGTGCTGTATCTTCGTATCGGAAATGTCGAATCTTCAGAAATAAAAAAGCTGATGGCATTTTTTGAAAATTATATAATCGCCCGGCAGCTCAATGATGACGCACATGACTGGGAAGATGATCTCAAAAAAGGACAGCTGAGCCCGACGGTGGTGGCGGTTTTGAAGAAGCATTCAAGACGAAGGGGAAACAAAAGCACAAAAGAATTGGATCTGAAAAAAGAAATCAAGGAATTGCAAAAAATATTTTGGTACGAAGTGATTCAGGAAATGTGCGACAAAACACTTTTTCACGTCAAGAAGGCTCGGAAGCATTTGCTAGATATAACCGTAATGGAAAATAAGACGGCTTTTGAAGGCATGCTCGCATCCGTCGAAAATTCAGCCAAAGAAGCTCTTGCCGAGCAGAAAGAAATGCTGGAATTTTTGGAAGAATACAGGTAAAAGGGCTGAAGGAAAAATTGAGGGCGTGGCAGAAAGAATCCCGGCTTCGGGGTAGTTGCACCCTTTCGGCATAAAAATCGCCCGTTGGACCGAATTTGGCCGAATAAGGGCTGTTTTTCTTTACTTTATCGTCGTTCGGGAGTATTATTAAAATATTGAAATGACGAGAGACGCGTTGTTAATTTGCGTTTAGAAAAAAATAATTTTATGAGCAAAAAAGATAAAGATTTGAACATGACCAAGGAGCAAGAGCGCTCAGAATTACATCGTGCTATTTGGCAGATTGCCAATGATTTGCGTGGAAGCGTGGACGGTTGGGACTTTAAGCAGTATGTGCTTGGAATACTCTTTTATCGCTTCATAAGTGAGAATTTGACCAATCATATTAATACTGAAGAACATCGTGCTGGTAAAAAAGATTTTGACTATGCCACACTTTCCAATAAAGAAGCAGAGTTCGGTCGATCCGATACCGTAGTAGAAAAAGGGTTTTATATTTTACCGAGTGAGCTTTTTATTAATGTTCGTAAGAACGCTCGTAATGATGCCAATCTTAACGAAACGCTTACCGCCGTTTTTAGAAATATTGAAAATTCCGCAAAGGGTGCAGACAGCGAAGATGACATCAAAGGGTTGTTTGCAGATCTTGATGTAAATTCCAATAAACTTGGTGGTACGGTAGAAAAAAGAAATCAGAAACTTACAAAACTTTTTGAATCTATTGGCGATCTACGACTTGGTGACTATTCAGACAATACCATAGATGCTTTCGGTGATGCGTATGAGTTTTTGATGACCATGTATGCTTCAAACGCCGGTAAGTCTGGTGGTGAATTTTATACTCCCCAGGAAGTCAGTGAACTTCTGGCTGAAATCACAACGGTTGGCAAAAAAGAAGTGAACAAGGTCTATGATCCAGCTTGTGGTTCTGGCTCCTTGCTTCTCAAGTTTGCCAAGGTCCTAGGCAGAGAAAATGTTAGGCAAGGCTTTTTTGGACAGGAAATTAACCTCACCACCTACAATCTTTGTCGTATTAACATGTTCCTGCACGACATCAACTACAACAATTTTGATATTGCTCACGGTGATACACTCATAGATCCAAAGCATTGGGATGACGAGCCGTTTGATGCTATCGTTTCCAATCCGCCGTATTCAATTCATTGGGAGGGTGACGCGAATCCTCTTCTCATTAACGATCCTCGTTTCTCGCCAGCAGGAGTATTAGCACCAAAGAGCAAAGCCGACCTCGCTTTTACCATGCATATGCTTGCATGGCTATCAACGAGCGGAACGGCGGCGATTGTTGAATTTCCTGGCGTTCTTTATCGTGGTGGTGCAGAGGGTAAAATTCGAAAGTATCTGATAGACAATAATTATGTTGATGCGGTCATTCAACTGCCGCCTGATCTCTTTTTCGGCACTACTATCGCCACCTGCATCATCGTTCTCAAAAAAAGTAAGAAGGATAATAAAACACTTTTTATTGATGCATCTGCCGAATTTGTTCGTGGTGGCAATAAAAACAAATTGAGCGAGGCAAATCGCCTCAAGATTTTGGAAGCGTTTACGACTCGTAAAGACACAGACTATTTTACCAAACTTGTTGAAAACAAAGCTATTACTGAGAACGACTACAATATCGCTGTATCAAGCTATGTTGTGAGGGAGGACATGCGTGAGGTGGTGGACATCACTTCTCTCAACTCAAAAATTGCTCAGATTGTCGCAAGGCAAAATGAACTGCGTATTTCAATTGATAAAATTGTGGCTGATATTGAAGGAACAAAATAATATGACTAAACATGTAAGCAAAATCGAAAAGCTGATCGCCGAACTCTGCCCGAATGGGGTGGAGTTTAAGGAGTTGGGAAAACTCGGCGATTTTTATGGCGGACTGTCTGGAAAGAGCAAGGATGATTTTAGTAATGGTAACGCAAAATTTGTTACCTACATGAATATCTTTTCTAATATTGCAGTCAATACTGATATTAATACTTTTGTAAAGGTGAGTAAAGATGAAAACCAGAACAAAATTGAATACGGGGACGTGTTATTTACAGGATCGTCCGAAACACCGAACGAGTGCGGAATGTCATCTGTTTTAACTAAAGAAGCCGATGGTTCATTGTATCTAAATAGTTTCTGTTTTGGTTTTCGTTTTCATAATACCAATCTGCTTTTACCAGAATTTTCAAAATATTTATTTAGGGATGAACAGATGAGAAAACAAATTGCAAAAACTGCAAGTGGTGTAACGCGATTTAATGTTTCAAAAAAGCGTTTTGCAAAAATTATAATACCTCTCCCGCCGATTGCGGTGCAAGAGGAAATTATTAAGGTACTTAATAATTTCACAGAGCTAGAAGCAGAGCTAGAAGCAGAGCTAGAAGCAAGAAAGAAACAGTATGAGTATTATAGAAAAGATTTAATGCTGTCTAGCAATAAGGGGGATTGGAAAGCATTAGGTGATATTTACGATTTTCAATATGGCGAAGGCAATACTATCCCGAACACAGGAGGAAAATATCCAGTATATGGTGGTAATCGTTTAGCTGGTCAACATGATCAATATAATAGTGAGGATGCGCCTGTAATAGGCCATATTGGCGCATATGCGGGTATTGTTAATTGGGTTAAGGGAAAACACTTTGTTACATATAACGGAGTAATCTGTAAAATTAAGACAAATATTAATCCAAGGTATGGTTATTATCTTTTACTTTTACAAGATTTTAGATCACAAGCACATGCAGGTTCACAGCCCTTTATTTCATACGATATTTTAAAGAAAGCGACTGTGCAAATTCCTGATCTATCACATCAGAACAGCGTTGTGGCTATACTTGATAAACTTGAAGCGCTGGTGAACGACATCTCAATTGGTTTGCCAGCAGAACTTTCTGCTCGCAGACAACAATATGAATACTATCAAGGAAAGCTTCTAACATTCAATGAATATGCCAAATAATAAAAAATACAATCTAGTTGCAGAAAATCCTCAAAGCACCGTTGTCGCTGAGTATTATAAGCTCGCAGATCGGGTACGGGATGGTGTTTCTTATCAAAGCGAGGCGGATCTGGAGCGTGCTTTTATAAAACAACTCGAAACGCAAGCGTACGAATATCTAGCTATCACATCTGAATCTGATTTGGTATCGAACCTCCGTTTGCAATTGGAGAAACTCAATGGGTTTACTTTTGCTGATGCTGAATGGGAGAATTTCTTTGCAAGTGAAATTGCCAATCCAAACCAAAGCATTGCAGAAAAAACAGCAACGATCCAAGAAGATCATATTAGAAACCTGACGCGCGAGGACGGAACAGTCAAAAATGTGTATCTTATAAAAAAAGACAACATTCACGACAATAGCTTGCAGGTCATCAATCAATATGCGACTGAAGATGGGCAACGCGCTAATCGCTATGATGTAACGATTCTTGTTAATGGTTTGCCGATGGTGCATGTCGAGCTCAAGCGCCGTGGAGTCGCTATTGCCGAGGCATTCAATCAGATTAACCGTTATCAACGCGAAAGTTTTTGGGCTTCGGCGGGGCTTTTTGAATATGTTCAACTATTTATAATTTCCAATGGCACGCATACAAAATATTATAGCAACACCGTCCGTTCGGAGCATATCAAAGAAGCCAGTGAGGGTGCGGTGAAAAAAGGTAAGCGCTCTAGCAGCAGTTTTGAATTTACCAGTTGGTGGGCAGATGCTACCAATCGACCAATTACGGATCTGATGGATTTTGTCAAGACATTTTTTGCCAAACACGCGCTTTTAAATATTTTGACCCGCTATTGTGTTTTTACCACTGAACGACAGCTTTTGGCGATGCGACCATATCAGATAGTGGCGACAGAGAGAATATTGAGTCGCATTGAAGTCAGCACGAACTACAAGAAACTTGGCACGGTTGAGGCTGGAGGGTACATTTGGCACACGACCGGATCGGGAAAAACTTTGACCAGTTTCAAGACTGCCCAGCTCGTGAGTAGATTGACGTATGTGGATAAGGTGATGTTTGTGGTTGACCGCAAGGACTTGGACTATCAGACCATGCGAGAATACGATAAGTTTGAGAAAGGTGCGGCCAATAGTAATACCAGTACGGCGATTTTGAAGAAACAATTGGAAAATCCGAACGCACGAATTATCATCACCACTATCCAGAAACTCGATCGTTTTATTGGGCGCAATTCCGGGCATACTATTTTTGATGGGCATGTAGTGCTTATCTTTGACGAATGTCACCGTTCACAGTTTGGCGATATGCACGCCGCTATTACCAAAACATTCAAGAATTACAACCTCTTTGGTTTTACCGGTACACCAATTTTTGCCATGAACGCGTCTTCTAGCGGACGACCGGACTTGAAAACCACCGAGCAAGCCTTTGGTGAAAAACTGCATACCTACACCATTGTAAATGCCATCGCTGATAAAAATGTTTTGCCGTTTAAAGTGGATTATGTTTCTACTGTTCGTGAAGCTGAAAATATTGAAGATAAGAAAGTCAGTGATATCGATCGAGAGGCGGTACTTGCTTCGCCAGAGCGCTTAGCAAATATCGTCAGCTACATTCGCGAACATTTTGACCAAAAGACCAAGCGTAACAGTTTTTATAAACTGAAGGACAGAAGATTAGCAGGCTTTAATTCTATATTTGCGGTTTCGTCCATTGATGTCGCAAAAAAGTATTATGCCGAATTTAAAAAACAACTCACAAATGTACCGAGTGACAAACAACTCAAGATAGCAACAATTTATAGCTTCGGCGTGAATGATGAAGACGCCGATGGAATGATAGACGAAAACTCAGAAGATACGAGCGGACTCGATGTGAGTTCAAGAGATTTTCTTGATAATGCAATTATTGATTACAATGCGATGTTTGGAACGTCTTTTGATACTTCATCGGATAAGTTTCAAAATTATTACAAAGACGTGAGTTTGAGAGTGAAAAACCGCGAGATTGATGTCCTGATTGTGGTCAATATGTTTTTGACCGGCTTTGACGCCACAACGCTGAACACGCTTTGGGTGGATAAAAACTTGAGACTGCATGGACTCTTGCAGGCATTTTCGCGTACCAATCGTATTTTAAATAGCGTAAAGACCTTTGGAAACATTGTTTGCTTCCGTAACCTAGAGAAAGCGACAAACGAATCCATAGCTCTATTTGGCGATAAAGAAGCGGGCGGTATTGTACTTCTTAAATCATACGAGGAGTATTATAACGGCTACAAAGACGGTAACAAGGAAGTGCGCGGATATACAGGTTTAGTGGCAGAGCTCCTGGAAAAATTCCCAGTCGGTGAGCAAATCATTGGCGAACAAAAACAGAAAGATTTTATCAAGCTCTATGGCGGGATATTACGAGTTCGTAACATTTTGACAACTTTTGATGAGTTTGCCGGCAATGAGATTTTAACTGAGCGCGATATTCAAGATTATCATAGTATGTACATTGATCTGTACAATGAATTTCGTAAAAATGCAGACATTGATCAGGAAAATATTAACGATGATTTAGTGTTTGAGATGGAGCTTATCAAGCAGGTAGAAATAAATATTGACTTTGTGTTGGGACTCATCAAGAAATATCACGAAGACCACAATAAAAATCGCGAGATTTTGGTTGATATTAATAAAGCAATAGACTCAAGCATTGAACTACGCAATAAGAAAGATCTCATTAATCAGTTTATCACTTCACTTGATATTCATTCGGTGGTTGATGATGATTGGCAGAAATTCGTGAATAAGAAAAAGATTGAGGAGCTTGAAAAAATTATTGACAATGAAGGTTTGGATCACGATGCAACTTATGCGTTTGTAAAAAATGCTTTCCGTGACGGTAGTGTAGCGACAACCGGTACTGCTATTACTAAGGTCTTGCCTCCTGTATCCCGCTTTTCTCCGACCGGCGAGCGTTCCAAAAAGCGTGAGAGTGTTTTAACGAAACTCACGAATTTCTTTGAAAGATTCTTTGATATATCGGGTGGTAAATTTACAGAATAAAATATGAACACATTCAAACAATCAGCAATCAAAGTGCTGAAAAAAGCAGGAAAGTCTTTGCATTACACCGAAATCACGCGGTTGGCTTTGGAATCGGGAATTTTAGAGACCGAAGGAGCAACGCCTGAAGCTTCAATGAACGCCCAAATTACGGTAGATATTAAAAACAAGGGCAAGGGCTCGGATTTCATGAAAACCGCACCCGGAACTTTTACGCTTAATCATGATAAAAAAGAGGTAAAGCAAACGCCGAAAATTATAGAAGCCGAAAAAGAGGCGGAAGAGAGACTGGTTGTAGAAAGTGGATTCACAGGGAAAGGCGGCGAGCACTTGGTTTGCAGCGAACTGCTTTTTCGCGGTTTCAACGCCAGTATTATGAGCGTAGATGTCGGAATGGATATCGTGGCAGTAAAAGGAACTCAACTTTTTGGAATACAAGTGAAAACCTCCAACCTAAACCGTTTTGATGCCTATGTTTTCGATATCAGAAAAGTATCATTCGAACGTCACAATAGTGGCAGTGTATTTTACATTTTTGTTTTACATGGAGAAAAACAGAATCATTTTTTAATCTTGCCTTTTCTTGAGATAGAAAAGAAGGTACATGAAAAAGCAATATTGGAAGTGGGACAAGGCAAACGCTATCGCGTGAATATAAAATTCAGAGACAATCACGTATACCTCGGGAATATGGATCATGAGATGGACTACTTTTTGGATAATTGGAATTCGATAAGATAGCTTTTTGGCTTTGAGCGAGTTTGGACCGATTTCCAGTAAATAAGCATGTTCGGACGCTTTCGGGTGGTAATCGCCCCTGTGGGCGAAATTTGGCGAAATAGAGCCTAGCTAAGGTTAATTGATTTGACATTTATAAAAAATGAGGATTATTACTGGAATAATGAGCACTACCCATGTGGACAGGCATGGAGAACGTATGTCCAAAAATGCGCTTGAGGGTATGGCCGACCAGATCAATAGCAAATATATTCCTTATCTCATAGAGCATGATTGGGACAAACATGTCGGCACTGTTTTTTACGGAGAAGTATTTCGATTAAAAGACGGTGAATACGCGCTTGGTGTCGTTGTGGGATTATTTGAAGTCGAATCCGAATTTGAAAATTTTAAAAAGGGAAATAAAAACACTATATGGTCAGATTGCAAGAAATATCTTGATCCGAAAGAGCTAGCTCTCACTCTCGACGACAAAACCAATACCAAGGATAACACGAGGGATGAGTTAATCGCGCCAAGATTAAAGAGGAGTGTCGCGGACTTATTGGAAGTACACCTTGATTCGACGCAGGTGTTGCCGGATGGCACGGTCTATAAAATAAAAAGATTTATAGCTGCTGCCGGTGATTTAAGAATGGAGTTGCATCCGAAAGACCACCCGCCTGCACATTTCCATGTAATTTCAAAGCAAAGAAATATTGATGCGCGGTTCGATATAAATACATTGGAGTTTGACAGTATGAAAAAAGGGAAAATTTCCAACGGCGATATCAAAAAGATACAAAGCTTTTTTCGGTATTATCCGGAGATGTTAATCAGATTAAAAGAAGAATATGCTAGATTGAAATAAGGTCATGCGATATCTAAAAACAATAAAATACCTCTTGCTCCTCTTTATCAGCAGACTGATAAAGAGAAAGAAAAAGTATTCATACCCTGGCGATGAAAATGGTAATATATTTTATCAATTTTTTTCAAGATTGTTTGGATTTATTTATTATCAATTTCAAAAAAGGAAGGAGGGCTTTAGGGTCAGTAGCTTCAAACTTCAATTGCGCATTAAGGAGTATAAAATTGTTAATGAAATAGTGAGGTTGTCGGGTGAAATCATATCACTGATTATTATTTTTATAGTTGTTTCATTTGCGATTGACTTGCTTATTTCAAAAACATCCGCATGGCTAATCGGACTTGATCAATTACAAGGATTTTCAAATAGCCTGTCTTTCATCAGAGTGCCTGGGCGAGATTTTATCGAGTTGTTTTTGGAGATATCTATTGGTGCAATATCGGCGGTTCTCGGTTTATTATTTGCCTTATACGCCGTTGGCTTCCAATTAAGTACAGATAAATATTCATCGGAAGTATCTGATTATGTTAATGAGGAAACTGTCGGTAGCTTTTATTTTAAACTTTTAGTGTTCACTGATTTACTGGCTATCTCTGTTTTATTGCGAACAGAATTTTTTGATTATCCTGAACCAATATTTAGCTTTGCCATAGCTTGCTTGATGGTCGTTATTTCTTTATTGGGAATTATAATTTTCAAAAGTCATTATATAGTTACAATTAAGCCCAAGCATCTATTTGAAAGACTTTGGAGTGATATTCGAGATAATATAAAAACGGCTTCTGATAAATCTTCCTATAAGTATAAAAGTTGGAGCCTTGTACAGCACGCTCGAAATAATACTAGAAAATTGTTGCGATTACTCGAAAATTTATTTGATGATTTGTTGAAAATTAAAAACAATAGTGATGCGATCTATGCTCCAACTGTGCTTGCTTTTGTCATTACGGAGTACGCGGGAAATAAAAAGTATATAGATAGGGAGAATGGATGGTGGTTTTACCAAAAGCACGATTTGGCAAAATCTGGTAGCTCATCTGAAAGCATTATAAAACTCAACTATGAGCTACAAGGAACTGGACCGTTATTTTTACCAAAACCAGATTTATCATGGTTTGAAGATAATGCTTTTACCCTTTTTCAAAAGATTCAATCCCATGCAATAAATAGTAATCCAGATTTGTTAAGTCATGTTATCAAATCTTATCAAACCATATTAAGTGGTGATTATTCAAAAACTAATAGTGGACAGAAAAAGATTTATGGAATCTATGAAAATCAAGAAATTGAAACTTATGATAAATTCTTTAGATCATTTTTGGATTTGTATAAAAATATAACCAAGCAAGAAGACCTAAACGATTATTTGAATGCATATTTTACAACAGGACTGGTATTGATAGACGGGTTCAAATACAAGAAATACAAGGAGATCATCAGATCCTTAGTTGGTAATGATGGAAAGCTTTCAAATGGTCAGGGTTTTGTAGAAAATATTGATCTGCCATCAATTTTCTATGAACAATTTATAGATTATTGGAAACGTTTGGAATTGGAACAAGGGTGCGAAGGCAAAATCATGACTCCTGTAAAAAATCTTGAGGAAGAAATGTTGGGTAGCGTCAAAAGCAGAGAAAAAGAACTTTTTAAGAAGTTTTTTAGTGAAATGCTTCATCATCAAGAAGATGTCATAATTGATTTAATCAAGAAGAAAGATTACGAAAATTGTGCGCATTTTATAAAGATCAGATTCGAGTGGATTAGTAGAATGTTTTACCTAAATAAATTCACTCTTGCAAATGAATTTTCTCAGGACATTTCGAAGTGTGCTGCCTACATACTTACCATCCCAAAAGAAATACTCATTAAACTCGAGTTGCTTGAAGAAATAGAAAAGATTATTTTTCAATCTATTCTTAAAAAAAGAAAGGCATTATTTGTAGAGCTATCCAAGATATTATCGCTAATAATATCCGTGCTTAATGTGAATGAAACAAACACGGATATGTTTATATTAAGAAATCGATTAGTAGTTATCTTGGGAGGATTTTTGTTTCTGCACTCAGAATTGGAGCAAAATAAAAAAATGCTCATTGAGTATGTGAAAATTTTTGAAAAATCTTACAGACCAGGCTATTTCATAAAATCCATAGAAATCCTTGGAGACGCAAGAAACATTGGAGGCATTGACTTAACCACTAAGCTTATCCAGTGGGAAACCACGAAATATCACAATTGGTATACGCAGATTCATCATAAAATACTTGAGATGCCAAAAACATATGACCATGTTAGGTTTTATTCTGGAATGCAGGAAGTAGCCAATCATCCTAGTAAATTTATCAGAGAAGTTAGTTATGGACTTGGAAATATTGAAGATGATAGCGTTGAAAAATTTGTAGAATTTATAAAAAGAAGAGAGGAGGTTTTAAGCTTTGTAACCGTATTATCAAAAATCAATGAAACGAAGAAATAAAACTATATTTGATAAAGATGGAAGCTCAATCGACGATCCATTCTTGAGCTATATCAAGGGCTACTCTAGGCTAGAAGCTGCTTCTCGTGATTCCATGGGCTTATTTAACGAAACAATGTTTATAAGAAATTCATTATTTCCACTTCGCGATGTGCCAGTTTCAGATAGACCAGGATATATAACGCATGAAAGAGATTATTTTTCATTTGAATGTGACAACCTAACAATAAAAGAAGATTTAGAAAAATATTTTACTGATAAATATTCCCGATACCGAGACAATTTATATGGGAATGGTGATGATCTTGGAGGGTTTTTAAATATGATTGCTTATCAACTCATGGTCACTGGTATTTCTTTTTATAGAACATGCTGGGATGAGATTGATGTTAAGAGCAATAAGTATGTCCTTCCAGTAGATTTTGATTATTTGCGTGATTCTACAATGAAAATCAAAAAAAGAAATGGACATATTGCTGAATATTTACAGAAGTATAGTATTATAACTTATTATTTTACCAATAAGAATTACTTTAAAGGATACGGCGACAAGGAAATCCCAAGAAAAGTTAGCTTTTTGCCAGAAGAAGTTTTTTATTGCAAATATCCTATTTCAAGCGATTCTCCAGCAAAAGCGAGTTTGAAATATTTAAAGCAAATAAAAAAATTCTGGGATTTCGGTTTGGATAAGGCTAAAAGCGGAGCGGATCCTGATGATCATGCGCTTTCTGTTGAAAAAACAAGATATGTAGCCTATGCAGACGAAAATAGAAAATATGATCTTGCAAAAAGTAAGATAAGAACTATCTTCCATTACCTTACAGAAGGAAATAATTTAAAAATGACTCAATATTATGATGTATATAGAGTCATGAGATACAAAAAGTTTTTAAATACAATGAGATCATATTTGATTCATGAATTTAATAGACAAGTTATGAAAGTTGTAGCCAAGAAGAATAATTTTGATTCAGTTCCAAAACTTAGATATGACGGATTTCTTACAAATAAAGAACTTGATGCTGCATTTGACGCCTATAAAAAAGGCGAACTATCTTTCGATGATTTAATTGAGTCTGCCATAAAAAAGGCATGACTTTGTGTAGGCATAACAAAGATTATGCTTATTGCAAGTGAGCGCAATGAGCGCATGACGGTTAATAAATGCGAATGTTGGGACAGATTCGCGACGCTTATATGAAATCAGCCAAACCGGAGTGGTTTACTCCGGTTTCTGGCATATTGGCACTTCCATACCCTTTCGACGCGAAAGTCGCCCCTGTGGGCGAAATTTGACGAAATACGGGCCGTTTTTCTTTACTCTGCGACCGATTAAGAGTAAAATTAAAGAAGGTAAGAGTTTGAACCTAAAATGGCAAGTAGTCACAAAATTAAAAACAATCATCAATGAGAAATAAAACAAAAATAGAAGCAATAGATTTGTTCAGCGGCATAGGCGGACTTACCTATGGTCTGAAAAAGGCGGGAATTGATGTTTTGGCCGGTCTTGACAATGACGAGTCTTGTGCCGTCGCCTATAAAAAAAACAACAAAGCGGAATTCATATTAGCCGATGTTTCAAAGTACGATTTCAAGGAGTTGAAAAAAATGTTTTCCAAGGACAGTTACAAAGTTTTGGTAGGATGCGCGCCATGTCAGCCGTTTTCATCGCATGCATTCAAGCAGCGAAAGAAAGGTAAGGATGAAAGGTGGAATATGTTGGATCACTTCGTGCGAGCGATTGAAGTCGTAAAGCCGGATTTGGTATCGATGGAAAATGTGCGCGGCGTGACAAAAGAGGATGTCTTTGAAAATTTCGTGAAGAGATTAGAAGAAATGCGATATAAGGTTGATTACAAGGTTGTGTATGCACCTGATTACGGAGTGCCGCAAAACAGAAGCCGTCTCATATTGCTTGCCTCGCGGCTTGGGGAAATCAAAGTCCCCAAAGAAACACATTCGAAAGAAAATTATGTTACGGTGGGTGATATAATAAAAAAATTACCGAAACTGAAAGCCGGGCAAAAGGACAAAAAAGATCCGATGCATCAAGCCAAAAGTCTTTCCGAAACTAATATGAAGAGAATCAACCAATCCAAGCCGGGCGGCTCTTGGAAGGATTGGGATAAAAAATTGTTACCTGAATGTTACAAGAAAGACAGCGGTCAAACATATACATCGGTCTACGGTCGCATGCGATGGAATGAAGTCTCTCCCACAATCACGACGCAATTTGCCAGTTACGGATCGGGTCGCTTCGGACATCCGGAGCAGGATAGGGCGATTTCTTTGAGGGAAGGAGCAATGTTGCAAACATTTCCCGTTTCGTATGATTTCGGGAATTTACCGATGACTCAGCTGTGTCGTCACATAGGAAATGCAGTGCCTCCACAACTGGGGGTCATAATAGGTAAGGCGATTAAAGAGCATATAAAAGAATATGAAAGAAGTACAAGATGAATCTTTTAAGTTCGAGTTCTCTCTTGAGGTTCTAAACCATTTGGGAAGAGGTCTCTATAGGAGTTTCGCAACCGTTATCGCAGAGGCTATTTCGAACGCCTGGGATGCGGAAGCAAAGGTTGTCGAAGTAACAATCAGTAAAAATCAACTCGTGGTTGAAGACAATGGCAAGGGAATGGATTCCCATGACTTTCAGGGCAAGTTTTTAAATGTTGGATATTCAAGACGGGATGACAAAGACAATAAATCAAAACGCAAAGTAATTGGCAGAAAAGGTATAGGTAAATTAGCCATGTTGTCCATTTCCGATAAGGTAACGATAGTATCGAAAAAGAGTGGATTAGAAACCACGGGGGGGATTATAAACAACACTGAACTTGATGATGAAATTAAAAAACGCGGTAACTATTTACTTGAGAATTTGACTGACCATCAGAAAAATAAATTATTTCCTTCAAACAAAAAGAGTGGAACGAAAATCATTTTCAACACGATTAACATAAGACTCAATAGTGAGGATGTAATAAGAAAATATCTCGCCACTCAATTTAATTTTATTTTTAGCCTAAAAAAAGGCGACTCATTTGTTATAAAGGTAAATGATAAACCAGTAACACTAAAGGATCTGGAGGAGCTAAACACCAATACTCAGTTTATTTGGTATATTGGGACAAAAGACAAACGATTTGCAGACAGGTATAAAAATTTAAAAAGAGAGAAAACTATCAAAGATACTTCTTTTAAATTTG
This sequence comes from uncultured Bdellovibrionales bacterium, assembly GCA_964440305.1. Lineage (GTDB taxonomy): Bacteria > Patescibacteriota > Minisyncoccia > Moranbacterales > JAKLHP01 > CAYTRS01. The sequence continues at coordinate 33,492 of CAYTRS010000002.1, read as the reverse complement.
ATGGAAAAGAGATTCAAATAAAAGGATTTGTTGCTTCTGTTGAACACGCTAAGCAAATACTCCTCAGGGGTTCCAAGGGCGATTTTAAGGCAAGTGTTAACTTGTTTACTAATGGTCGCTTGAGGCAGGAAGATATTTTTGAAGAGGTGACGAGACAAACGGTTACCGAAGAATATTTATATGGAGAAATTCACGTCGATGGATTTGAGGATGAGAAAATTGATAGATTTACAAGTTCTCGCGAAGGGATTATCAAAAGTGATCCTTTGTATCAAGAATTTTTGAAAGAACTAAATAAGATCTTATTCACGATAGTACAAGATTGGACTCCGTGGAGGCGCGAGTTACGACAAGATGTTGATATAGACCAAGATTCCAGACCTGGGTACGAGGTGAGGATGGAAGAGAGTCGAAATCGACGCGAGAAAGATTTTCAAGATAAGTTGAATGCAACCATTAGTGACAGTGACGCAAAGAAGAAATTAAAAAATAGACTCAAGTTGCTCTCTTACAAAAACACCCTTGTTTATCAGGATCTTTTCATCCTTGAAAATATTTTTAGAGAATACATAAAAATAAAAGGTATTGAGGAAGGCGATTTAGATGTGTCAGTGGAAGAGGAAAAAGATGTTTTGGATAGTCTTAATATGATAAAGAAATTCAGAGAAGAAGACGAAGAGAGGCACGCCCTGAAAGGAAAAATCATTAAGAATGAAAGTTATTTGAATTATTTAGATCTTTGTGGCTTAGCCGGGATCATAGACATGAAAATACATAAAGTTCAGAATAAAAAGAAAAAAAATCAAAAAGGCTTGAATAATGATGCTAAAGAAATAAATCCGGTAAGAAATCCGGTAATGCATACAAACGAAATAACTGATGAGGTTTTGCGATGGGATAAAATAAAAAATGTTATCAAATACATTGAAAGACTAAATGAACAAGCTGTTAAAAAAGGCAAGTAAATCGGAAGATGGTTGATATTTTTTCAAAAAAGAAACGATCGGAAATAATGTCTTTGTTTTTATAGCAAACTTTTGCGGTTGCCCTGATGCTAAAGTCTATAACGACCATATGGGTTCTTAACTCCGAAAATCGGAGGTCTCAACCGTATTTCCCTAGAAAGGAGGTGACTCGTGGTAAATTTAAGAAGATTACTCTTAAGTGCCTCCCTCTAAGTGAACAAACTCATTTTTTTCATCCTTAATCTTGCTTGAATCCCTGAGCGTCAAGGCGACAAAAGCCCCGACTACCGTCACAAGCGAAGCGACAAGAAATACTTCACGATAAGCTAGAATTTGGGATTTAAGTATGACCAATGCTGGCAAAAGTGAAGCAAATTTAGGATCATTGATTATTGTATTAGCTCCAACTTCCAAAACTTTTGACTCGGTCACATTACTAAGCAGTGTTCCAAAAAGCGCGATTGCTACCGCCCCAGCGATATTTCTTGTCAGATTAAGGACAGCTGAGGCAATGCCTACTTCGTGAGCAGGCACCGAACTGGCAACCGCATTGGTAAGCGGAGCCATTCCGATGCCCATTCCGACAGCCAATACCATCAAGGGAAGTGTGAGTTCCGAGGCTGTAGTTCTGGCATCCAGCCCAGTGAGAAGATAAATAGCCAACGCCACTAGGAGCATTCCTAATGAAACACTATACCGAACATGAATTTTCTGAGCAAGTTTTGCTCCAAGCGGAGCGGCCACAAACATAGTCAAAGCCATTGGCAGAAATAGGAATCCTGTTTGAGTAGCGTCAAAACCCAAATAGGTCTGGACAAAGATAGGAAGCAAAAACATTGCGCCCATCATTCCTCCGAAGGAAATAAAAGAAACCAGCAGAGCGGAAACAAAAGTTGGATTTTTAAAAAATTTCAAATCCACCATCGGGCTGGGATGTTTTTTCTCAATCTGGACAAACCAAAATCCAAAAGTTAGAACCAGCACATAACATAAGATACTGGTAAGCGATGTCCATTCCCATTCTCGTCCCTTTTCCAAAACTAGAACCAGACTAGAAAGGGCAATGGCAAGCGTGATAGCTCCATAAATATCAAAGCCTTTTTTCTCTTTTCCTTTGTCATTCGGAAGATAGAAAAGCACCATAAAAATACCGATGATACCAATAGGAAGATTGATATAAAACAACATCCGCCAAGAATAAAGGTCAATCAGCGGTCCACCAACCAGAGGTCCAAAGACGGCCGAAGCCGCAAAAGAGGCCGACCAAATTCCCAATGCTTGCGCGCGCGCTTTTTGGTCAGGAAAATTTTTGACAATCAGAGACATTGCTGTTGGATAAACGGCGGCTCCTACCAGCCCCTGCAAAGCCCTAAAAAATATCATTGAGGAAATGTTCCAGGAAAGTCCTGCCAAAACCGAAGTGCCGATAAAGGCGACAAAGCTCCAAAGATAAATCTTTCGGTCTCCTATCATATCACCAAGTTTTCCAAAAACAGGCACGAAAACCGCGTTGGAAAGAATATAGGCGGTGGCAATCCAGCCAGCTAAGGAAACGGAAATTCCAAAATCAGCAATCATCTTAGGCAAACCCAGATTGACTACTGTCCTATCCAGTCCGATAAGCAATGTCCCGACCATAACCGTGATGAGAACCATCCAAGGCGAATGTTTTTGGGGTTTTTCTGAATTTTTTTCTTCCATAAAGGTATATGAAACTCCTTAATTTTTATATACCCAGATTTTAGCTGACATCCCATTTTTAAGCTCGGGATATGCCTCATTGTTGAAACGAACTTTTATTACAAATTCGCTGGTAGCTCTTTTGTCAGAAATACTGAAGGCTAAACCTTTATCTTTTGAACTAGGACTGATTTCATCGACAAAGCCTTGGTATTCTTTGGATCCATATGCGTCAGCCGTAAAGATAACTCTTTGTCCCACCTGGATATCGCTTAGCCCTTTATTTTCTTCAATCGTCCCTAAAACCCGCAAATCAGAAGGTTTTATAATCCCAACTATCGCTTCGCCCCGATTGAAATTTCTGCCAATTTCATTTTGAACTTTGACCACCAACCCGTCTTCACGGCTTCTGATAATCTCATCTCCAACCTGAGCGACGGGCTGATTTCTGGAAATAGTATCTCCTTCTTTGACCCAAAGCGTTTCCAAAATTCCCCCGTTTTGGGAAGACAGGTCAATTTGCGGAGCTGAAACTTCTCCTTTTTCAATGTAAATCCGACTGGAAGTTGTCCTCCAATAAGCGTATCCGCCAATAGCTATCGCCACGATAAGGATAAGACTGCCAATAGCGATTTTTCTATCCATTTTCCTTTTGAACATTTTTTTCGGTTCTTTCTTTTCCGAAAATTCTGCTGACTTAATTTGCTCCATATGATTATTTCTATTATTTAGACTGATTAAATGAAACTATTTCATCTTGCTCTCCAATCCCTGACAAAACCTCCACTTTGCCGGCTTGGTCATTTGCCCCCAGTTGGATTTCTTTTTTAGTTTGAATACCATTAGCTATTGTCAGCACGAATGATTTTCCATTTTCTTCAAAAACAGATTGGGTCGGGATAATAAGAGTATTTTTCTTTTCTCCTAAATTCAGAATTATATCCACCATCATACCAGACTTCAGCTTATCAATAGAAAAAGATGGAATCAGAGTGACTTTATACGAAGAAACATTGGCAGAATTTGTTTCCACGGGGTCAATCGCCGAAACAGTAGCGTCCAAATTTTCTTTCTGATTGGCATCAATTTTAATCATAGCTTTTGCGCCTAAAGAAATTTTTGCCACTTCAATTTCCGAAACATATGCCTGAATCTCCAGTGTGCCGTCTCCTATTAAAGATATGGCTGATGTATAGGAAGAAATAATCTCCCCTTCTTCCAGCGATTGCTTGGTAATAGTTCCATTTGTCGGTGCATAAAGCTTAGTCTTACCACCTTGCACCTTGGTGTTTTGCACCGCCTCATTGGCTTTTTGAAGCAAGGCTTCTTTGGCATTAATATTGGAATCAGATTGATTCACCACTTCTTTCTGAGCTTTCTCGTCATACTTATTGGCAGTGGAAGATTTTTCCACACTTTTCAGCTTGGCTTTTTGAGCATCTTTGTCATCCTTTGCCTGTGCAAGTTGAGCCTCCGCCACTCTTTGGTCACTAATAGCCTGAGCGTAAGAAATGTTTGTCTCTTCGGGATTAAGTTCGGCCAAAAGTTGCCCTTTTTTAACATTATCTCCAACCTTTACATAAATTTTAGATACTTTACCAGCCCTTTCGAAACCTAAATCCAAGGTATTTTCAGGTTGAATATTTCCCGACAATTTAAGCTGGTCGGTAATATCGCCCCTTTGAGGAGAGGTCTTATTGGATGTTTGATTGCTTTGCGAACTGGCAAAAGATACTCCAGCCAAAACAGCCAGCAATACTACGATGGAAACAGGTATGATAATGTTTTTAATTCTATTCATAGAAGTTATGTTTAATTAAATTATTATTGCTTGGGAGCGGACAGTTTTTCTAATATCCTGATAAGTGATTTTTGTTCTTCTTTGGTTAATTTCTTAAAGACATCGCCCATCCTTTTCATTTTTTTATTCATAGTCTTTTCTAAAATATCCTTGCCTTTATCAGTCAGGGAAATAAGAATGGCTCGTCGGTCATTTTTGGATGAGCCTCTTTTTACTAATTTTCTTGTTTCCAGTCCATCAATGAGTGGGGTAATGGAGGGCGGAGCAATGAATAAATAGTCCGCCACATCTTTCATCAAGGGGTTCTTTCGTTCGTCTATGAATTTCAGAGTCTCCAACTGAGTCATAGAAAGACGCTCGGCTTCGTCAAGCTCATTCTCACGGCTTTCTTGCCGAAGATTACGACTGGCCGTGAAAATCAAAGAAATAATGCGGTTTTCACAAGAATCTTTATTTTCCATATAATTATATTAGCTTATTATTAGATTACATAACTACATTAGCAGGGCTCTCAATGCTTGTCAAGGTCCAATTTTCCGTTCTGCTCTGCGTTTTCCGGATTGTGGAGACTTAGGAAGGGGAAGATAATTTAAAGAGATTGATTTTGTCCAACAAGAAAAAACCCAAAATTGAATTGACCGATACGACTTAAAACGATAGAATAGATTTACAATATAGCCTAAACTTATGTCTTCGTACACGGGCATGGCTCAATAGAAAATCTCACGTGAATAAAAACGGTCTTCTGACCGGCACTTATTCACGTGAGTCGATGATCCGAAAGGGTCATCGGGCAGTTCCGAAAGGGATTGTCGTCCGGTTCGGAAGACCATTTTTGTATATTTTTTTAACCAGGTAACTGTAAAAGCCTTGAGTAATCAACGAAAAAAACAACTGGAATTTCAAATGAAAAATAATGATCTGCATATCCAAATGGCAACGATATTGGAGTTGGTAAGAGAAAGCATTTGCCTTAAGGGATGGAATAAAAAACACGATAAAATCCTAGAGGGAATAGTGGATGATTTGATGCTTGTTCATAACCGCTATAAAGCCTCTTTTGAGCCGAAGAATAGATGAAATCACAAATAGGGATAATTTCGCAATTTGTGCGACTAAAAGGGTATCTTGTCCGAGTGTGGAATAAAAATCGCCCGTGAACCAAAATCTGGACGAATTTTGGCATTATCTCGACTGGCTTTAAGTATATTTTTTTGATATAATTCAGTAAAAGGATAAAATGATTTTATTTTATGAACAATAAAGAACTTGATTTTTTGATCCAGGAAGGCGAGGGATTCAACCTCGAATTTAAGGAAAGCTATAATTCCAATCTGGCTCGCGAAATCTGCGCCATGGCTAATGCCAATGGGGGCAAGGTTTTGATCGGCGTTACTGATGACGGTAAAATAAAACCAGTCACTTTGAACAACAGGATGAAATCGGAAATTCAGGATTTGATCAGAAAATTCGATCCGATCTTTTCGGTTGATATAAGCGAATTTGAAGGTGTGGTGATTATTGATGTGCCGGAAGGCAAAAAGAAACCCTATTCAACCGGAGGAAAATTTTATATGCGCCAAGGCGCCAACAGTCAGCAGCTCTCAAGAGACGAAATCAGGGATCTTTTTATGGATGAAGGATTGATTCGTTTCGATGAAAAATTGAATAAAAAGTTCGACCTGGAAAAGGATTTCAATGACGATGCTTATGGGAACTTTTTGAAAAAAATAGGCATAGAGACCAAACTGAGCCGGGATGAAGTTTTGCGAAACTTAGAATTATTGGGAGATAATAAGCTGAAAAATGCAGGAGTGTTGATGTTCTGCAACAAAGCTTCGCGGTTTATCAGCAGCGCCACGATCACTTGCGCCTTGTTTCGTGGCAAATCTAAAACAAAGGTAATCGACAGTAAAGAATTTGACGCGGATTTGTATGCGAACTACCAGGAAGCTTTCAACTATTTGCAGTCAAAATTAAATACGGAATATATTATCAGGGGCGGCGGTCCAAGAAAAGAAGTCTTGGAGTTGCCCGCGGAAGCCTTGAGGGAAGCGCTTCTGAATGCGATAGCTCACAGGGATTATTTTTCCATCGGGAATATCCAGATCAGTATTTTTTCTGACAGGATAGAAATTGATAATCCGGGGAGTTTGATTGGCAACATCAAAGTCGAAGATTTATACAAAAAAAGTTTTCCCAGAAATACTCTGCTATTCGGACTGATGCAAAGAATGGAATTGGTGGAAAAGATCGGATCAGGACTGATGAGAATGAGCGAGATGATGGATGAATATTTTCTACCTCATCCAAAACTGGATGTCAGCGATGTCCGCTTCAGCATCACTTTTGAAAGACCGGACTTGCAGAAAATGAGCATTGAGCAAAGGATGGAGAAATATAAAGAGGGGGTAGAAAAGGGAGTAGAACGGGGGGTAGAAAAGGGAGTAGGAAAATTGAGGGAAAATCAGAAAATCATTGTTAGTCTGATTGAAAAAAATAGAAACATCTCCAAGGAAGAAATGATGAAAGAGGGCAAGCTTTCGAAAAAAACAGTGGAGTATAATGTCAAAGTCTTAAAAGACAAGGGAATTATAAAAAGAATCGGACCGGATAAGGGTGGATTTTGGGAAGTTGTGAATCAATAAAAACATTCTTCAATAAAAAACAAAACGGGATTAATCCCGTTTTGTTTTTGTCTGATAGTCAGTAAATTTTCTAGTACATGATGCGAATTTCATCGAATCCAACTTGTGTTGAACTTCCTTCGCAGGTTGCGTCGGAAAGCCAGGTGTTACGGATGTCGTAATAAGTTCCGGCCAAAATCCAAGTATCATAATACGCATTTTGGTTTATTGTAAAGGTGTGCGTACTGGCTCCGTTATAGGTCATGGTATATGGCGCTCGGGTAGTTGTTGCACTGCTACCTGGAATAAAAACTTTTTCTGTTCCGTTTTGAGCCGAATCGATGTTATTCCATTGAGCTTGGTTGCTTGGAAAACATCCGTTGTTATAAGTCCATCTCATACTGTTCGGACTGCAGCTCCCGCTGATGTGTCCGCAATAGCCCGCATTTGTTGTTGTGTGCCAGTACCCAGAAGGGCCATATTCCGTATAGTATGAACCGCTGCTGGCGTAGTTGTAGGTTCCAGAAAGAGCGTGCGCCGATTTGACGCCTCCGGCGAGCACCGCGACCATTGCGATCATCGAGAAAAGCATTGCTCGCTTGGATGTTTTTAAATTTCCCATATTTTTGTTTTGAGATTAATAATTAAAGTCCAAGAGAGTTTGTGTAACTTAGCAAGTCGCCGCCGCGAGAAAATCCGACCTGGATAAACGGATGCATATCCTCGATTTCCCGGGATGTATCTTCCCAACGGAAGAAATAATTTACGCCATCTTTGTCACCGAATTTAGCGGTGAGATCATCGACTTTTACATCAGGCGCGTTTTTGGCGATGAATTGGCGAGCCAGCGTTTCTAATTCAGCTTTTGAATAACGGGCGGTAGTATCAAATTTCTTAGACGCTTGTCCAATCTCAAGAGGTTTCGGACCGAATTGGATGATCTGATTATTTCTCGCATCCACCTCATATTGGTCAAAATCAGTTGTGTAAACTTCTGCCGAAACATTGGCATTGTAGGATGACTTGCTTGTGTTTTTGTAATTGACGGCCAAGTCTGATTTACCCGAGAATTTTTTGATTTCAGAAATAGCCTTTTGTCTTTCGTTTTCCGGTCGGGCGATCAAGGCATCTATCTCGGCCTGTGTGTCATTGTGCATCGTTTCCATCTTTTTTGCTGACTCTCCCACAAAGACTTTGCCTTGGGGAGTATCAACAAGCCGACCGCTTTTTTGTTCCTGCTGTGATGCAACTTGCAACTTGCTCAACAGGGATTGGATTTTCTCCTGCACGCTTTGTCCGCCCCCATTGGAAGCGAATGCGTTGGTTACGCCTAATCCCAAAATCAGTGCAAGGGAACCGAATCCCGCCAATTTCAGAATTTGCTTTTTTGAGTATTGTGTTTTCATATGCAATACTTTAATTATTATGCGACTTGCGCATTTTTCCATTCGAGATATTCAGACGCCAATATCAGTTTATTTTTTAGTCGCATTGTTTTGAAGCGACTCTGATTTTTAAACCTGCTTGCCGGATTTCGATGAGCTCAATCGAATCGCGGGCTGTTGCAGGCTGGCATCCAAATAGCCGTATGGATCAAACGCGCAAATCTTGAATTAGTGACTTCAGTATAAAATAATGCCGGTAAAGTTTCTGTAAAGACGCCGTGCAGTTTTGGTTAATTTTTTGAACCGCTTGGCGATAGGCACCACTTCTCCGAAGTGTCCGGATGTTAGGATAGTTGAAAGGTAAAGTCAAGTAAGAAGAATGGAGCTATTGGAAGGATATTTTCAATCAGATATTTGGCATATTAAAGCCATAAAATCACAGTAATTTTTTTGCAAGCATTTAGTTATCCACTGCGCGCAAGTGTCAGAAACAGCAGCATTCGTTTTGACTGGAAGGGTCATTTATGAGAAACTTGATATATGACTAAGAAAAAAATCGGTATAATTCTGGGAGTGGGCATAATTTTTGTTGCGGTCTTATTTGTGGCGCAGCGTTTATTTTTTGCTGCACCCCAAGTACAGGAAAAAAACGAAGTTTTTACAGTGGGATTAAAACAGGATGAAGCGCAAATTTTGGATAAACTAAAAAGCCAAGGGTTCATAAGAAATAAGCCTGCTTTTAATTTCGTGTTGTCCATCAATCGAAAGCACGATGCGATACAGCCGGGCGGTTATAATATATCCAAAAATATGGATGCTTGGCAGTTGGCAGAGAAACTGACTGATAATCCTGATATGAAATGGGTGGTGATTCCGGAAGGATGGAGAAAGGAACAGATTGGCGAAAAACTGGCAGATACATTTGGTTGGAGCAATGAAGAAATTGATAAATGGAATACGGAATATACCAAAATGAGGATAGATTATATTGAAGGAACATATTTCCCCGATACCTATCTTATTCCGGTTAATGAAGGTGGATTTAAAATCGCTGAGCGAATGACAAGAAATTTTGATGAAAAATTCGCTCCCTATATCGGCCAGTTTGCTGAGCAAAATATTGTGTGGACGACGGGACTCAAACTCGCGTCAATCATTCAACGGGAAGCGGCTGGAAAGGATGATATGCCCCTCATTGCCGGAATAATTTGGAATAGACTTAATGATGGAATGAATTTGGAAATAGACGCAACTGTTCAGTATGCCAGAGGAAAAACCGATACTGGCTGGTGGGCGCCAATCAAGGCTGAAGATATAAAAAATATTAATTCTTCGTATAACACATATAAAAATAAAGGACTGCCTCCTCATCCAATCGACAACCCTAGTCTTGCGGCGATTGAAGCGGTTCTGCACCCCGTCGAAACGGATTGCTTGTACTATCTTCACGATAATAATCGGCGAATCCATTGCGTGAAAACTTTTAAAGAACACCAGGCAAATATAGAGAAGTATTTAAAGTAATGTTTTTTCTCAATCTGCTCCGTTCCGCTGTGGTATAATTACTAAAACTGGAAAATATTAAAACTAAATATCATGGAACATAATCACAATCACGAACAGGTGGATCATTCTATACATAATATGGCCGGAATGGAGTACAACAAAGATGCAGATCACAATCATCAAGCCGGATATAATAAGCACGCGGGGCATTCTATTGAAAATTTCAAAAGGAAATTTTATATTTCTCTTATTCTGACTTTGCCAATCCTGCTTCTCTCACCTTTTATTCAGGGATTATTGGGAATTTCTATTGAGTTTCCAGGCGATCAGTGGGTCTTGTTTTTAATTTCATCCTTTATATTTTTCTTTGGAGGCAGTCCATTTCTTATTGGAGCATTAAGTGAAATTAAGAATAAGGCGCTAGGAATGATGACCCTCATTTCACTAGCTATCGTTGTGGCATATCTATATAGTTCGGCGGTGACTTTCGGACTCAAGGGCGAAGTATTTTTTTGGGAGCTGGCAACGCTGATTGATATTATGCTTTTAGGGCACTGGCTGGAAATGAGGTCGGTAATGGGTGCGTCAATGGCACTGGAAAAACTTTCGGCTCTTATTCCAGACAAAGCTCATTTGAAAAATGACAGTGAAATAGTTGAGGTGAATGTGAGCGAACTCAAAAAAGGCGACATAATTCTAGTAAAATCCGGCGAAAAAATTCCAACAGATGGAATAGTGGTTAAGGGCGAGAGCTTCGTGAATGAATCAATGCTTACTGGCGAAGCCAAGCCGGTCTCCAAGGAAACAGGTTCAAAAGTTATTGGCGGCTCTATCACGGAAGAAGGATCGTTGGAAATACGAGTGGAAGGAGTGGGTGAGGAAGCTTATCTTTCTAAAGTAATTAAACTAGTCAAAGACGCTCAATCCTCAAAATCCAAAACACAACTCTTGGCTGACAAGGCAGCCTTTTGGCTCACGCTTATTGCCATCACTATTGGCACGATAACGTTCATAACTTGGCTTGCTTTGGGCGAAAATATCGCTTTCGCCATTGAGCGAACAGCTACTGTCCTTATTATCGCTTGTCCTCACGCTTTGGGATTAGCGGTACCATTGGTCGTGGCGATCTCCACAGCCTTATCGGCTCAAAACGGACTCTTAATCAGAAACAGAACGGCCTTTGAAAATTCCAGAAAAATTACGACAATAATTTTTGACAAGACCGGGACGCTCACCAAAGGAACTTTCAGCGTAAAGAAAATTTATGCTTTGGGTAATAATTACAGTGAAAACAAAATTTTACAAATCGCTTCAGCCTTGGAACAAAACTCCGAACACCCCATTGCCAGAGCGATAATTGCCGAAGCGGAAAATAGGAAAATTAGAAAACTGGAAGTGACCAGTTTCAAAGCAATTAAAGGCAAGGGTATAGAAGCGATGGAGGACAATAAAAAAATAATAGTTGCCAGTCCTGGCTACCTGAAAGAACTTGGATTATTCGTCCCAGATTTATTGAATCAGGTGGAGGGAACAATGATATTTGTGGTGGTTGAAAATAACGGATTAAATTTGGTTGGTGCCTTGAATCTCTCTGATACAATCCGAGACGAGTCTTATGATGCTGTTAAACTACTCCGGAGAGAGGGTATTAAGATGTGGATGCTCACTGGCGATAATGAAAGTTCGGCTAAAAGCGTGGCGGAAGCATTAAAACTGGACGGATATTTTGCTGGAGTTTTGCCTCATCAAAAACAAGAGAAAGTTAAAGAACTTCAGGCCAAAGGCGAATTTGTGGCAATGGTGGGAGACGGCATCAATGATGCTCCAGCTCTGGCTCAAGCCAATGTGGGAATAGCTATCGGTTCGGGAACAGATATTGCCGCCGAAACTGCGGATATAATTTTAGTAAACAGCAATCCGAAAGATATTGCGTCGCTGGTCCTTTTTGGCAAAGCCACTTACAAAAAAATGGTTCAGAATCTGGCTTGGGCGACAGGCTACAATGTCATCGCCATTCCTTTGGCAGCAGGAGTTTTGGCAGGTTCCGGAATTTTGCTTTCCCCAGCGGTGGGAGCTATTTTTATGTCCCTTTCCACGGTAATTGTGGCGATAAATGCCAAGATGCTGAAAGTTAACAAATAGCTAGATGAAAAAAACCGCCATCTTCTATTTGGTTATTTCATTCATCCTTAATTTTATTTGGGAGGTGAGTCAGACTGGACTGTACGAACCTCATTTCAACGGCGTATTGAATTCAGTTTCTGTCCATCTGAAAGCAACAGTGGGTGATGTGATTATTTTTCTCATTATCTATGCTCTTATGAGATTACTCTTAAGAGATGTGTGTTGGATTGTAAAAAATAAGGCAATGCCATTAGTGCTGGCGACAATTTTAGGATTCATTTTTCCGTTATTGTGGAAAAATATGCCCCTACAACTGGTAGATGGAAATACAGTGAGATTATGCCAATAATTCTGTATACAAAAGTTGGCTTGATTCCAGTTTTGCAATTGACAATCCTGACTCCATTGGCCGCTTTTGTTACTAGAAGATATGCGGTCAGTCAAATGAAATAAAGGCAGGAATAAATCGTATTACTATTGGCAAAGTGCGAATCGGCACTGGGTTTTATCTAAGAAAAATATATGATGTGGAATTCTTGGGGCAATATGATGGGCTGGGGTGGAGGTTTCGGCTTTGGCTGGATTTTTATGTTGGTCTTTTGGGGGTTGATTATCTGGGGAATTGTTGCCTTGGTGCGTGGTGCGGGAGGACACGGCTGTTGGGGTGGGCATCATCACGATGAACACGGACACAAAAGCAATACCGCTCTGGATATTCTTAAAGAACGTTATGCCAAAGGAGAAATATCCAAAGAAGATTTTGAAAAAATGAAGAAAGATTTGGAATAATGATCAAATGGACATTGACAGCTTAAATCACATTTGTTAAAATAAAAATACAAAAAATGCAGAAAGCAATCGCCTGACGGCGTTCCGATTTATCGGAACTAAACGAGACGGGGCTACGACTTCTGTTATCAATAATCTTTTGACCAAATTCAATGGTCGGATTTTGATGGCACGAAGTGGTAGTCTCGTTTTTTGTTTGGTCAGCGGACGCCAAAAAAAGTACCGTATCCTTTTATGGCTTCGGCCTTGCATTGATGCGATATGTGCACGACTTGAAAATAACTAGGCCGAGCTCTTAAAAGGGTTCGGCTTATTTTATTTTTATTATGGCGGTATCAAATGAACAAATAAAAGATGGGGTTTCAGGCAATGAAACATATCTTCCGTCCAGCGACGAATTGGCGCTCATTGAAAAATGGAAAAAGAGGTTTAATCGGGCTGAGACATATTTGCGCCCATATCGCGCAAAATGGCTTCGCATGTACAAACTGTATCGCGCTTACCAGGAAAAAGTGAACTATGCCTATCAGACACGCCTTATGCCGCCGATTGCATTTCAGATCGTGGAGACAGTGGCCTCCCGCATGGTAACGGCAAAGCGCAAGACCAGAATACTTCCACGCGAGAAAAAAGATGTTGATTCGAAATCGATTCAGGCGTGGGATGACCTTGTCAATTATGATTTCGACATTATGAAGCTCCAAAAAAAGCTTCCGCGGTGGGTGAAATCGGCGATAACTTTCGGCAATGGCATCGCTATGGTGACTTGGCTTACCGACGAGAGTGTCGATCATGACGACCCATTTCTTGCGATTTGCGACCTGTGGGACATTTTGCCCGCTCCCGAAACTGAAGATTTGGAAGAAGATTGCCCTTGGCTCATCCGGCGCGTTCTTAAGTCAAAGGAAAAGATCGAGCGCGAGGAAAAAGCTCGCGGTGAGAATGCTCTTTATAAAAATATAAATTTACTTCAGCCGAAGCAGATTGAGGATTGGAAACAAGAGCGCTATGACATCAATATCAAAAAGATGGGACAAATTCAGAGCACTGGATCAGGCGCGCAAGGCGATTCTGTCATTAAAGTTTCAAGCGAAAAATATGAACGGGAAAAGCTGATTGAGGTATGGGAATGCTACGACTTCGAGGAGGGAAAACTAATTACGATCGGCAACCGTGAAATTTTGATGCGTAATGACGAAAATCCCTATCAAGAAGTAAATCACGGCCGTATTTTTCTGAATCTTTATGATCATGAGGTGAACTGGGAACTGTGGGCTATCGGGCATATCGAACCGGTTGAGACGACTATCGTGGAAATTGCCGATCTCAGGAATCAACGCATGGATGATGTCATTTTGATGCTTGATCCGGTCATTAAAATCCGCAAAGATTCCGGCATCTCAAAAAACGATATTATTTTCGCTCCCGGCGCAAAATGGGAGCTTCGCAAAATGGATGATGTGGTGGTTGAACGCTTGCCTGACATTTCTCTTATGGGAGTGAACGAAGAAAGGATGCTCCATGACGAGATTGAAAAGACGCTTGCCATTTCCGAATATGTCCAAGGCGTGCCGAAATCATCCACTGAATCGCTTGGCAAAGTGGCAATGCTCATCGGCCAAAGCAATCTGCGCTTGAGCTCATTCGCTCAAAATCTTTCGGAAACACTCACTAGGCTGGCAAACATTCTGATTGAAATGAATCAGGAATTTATCGAAGAAGATAAGCTTTATCGCGTAGTCGGAGATGATGTAAGTTTCAAGGAATTTACATCATCGGATAAGGAAATAAAAGTGGATGCCGTAGTGGCGGTTGATCCGGTTGTGCCGCCGGATCAGCAAATGAGATTGAATCAAACACTGCTTCTCTATGATAAATTAGTGGCTCAGGATAAGCCGGATCCAGATAATATCGATGAATTGAAGCAATGGAAAAAACGCAAGCGAGTGATACAGGAAATGATTCTCGAGGAAATGGACAAGGACGCTTATCGGGCAATACTCCTCGGCGAAGAAAAGGAGGAGCCGGCACAAAATCAGACAGAAAGAAAATCAGAAGAATCGCCCGTCGCAGCCGAAGTGGAGGCCTTGCCTGAAAAATCGCTGCCCACGCTACCGCAATCGCAGCCAAGTTTTATAAAAAAAGTATTGTCTCGCATTCCATTTATAGGATCAAAAATAAAATAAAAAATAAATTTATGGCGAAAATAAATTCCCTGACAAAGTCCGTTGCGGTTACCGTATTGAGCAAAACGCTCAGCGGAAGTGATTGCATCGTGTCGCTGCAGGAAGACCAGGGGCGAGTGCATACAGTTTACCTTTCTCGTGAAGAGTCTTCCAAAATAGATTTGGGATACAAGCTCAAAATCACGCTTGAAAATATAGAATCCAAATCATAATTAATCTTATAAATATTCGTATGGAAACAAAATCAATAAAAGAAAAAGGAGTCATTGATGAAAACGCAGATGAAAGCGCGGATCAGGAGGTTGAAAAAAAGATCGGTCTCAAAAAGCAAAAATCCGATAATGCAAATGAAGAAGATGAGGATGTGCAATGGAAAAAAATCGAAAGTATCGTGAGCGCCGCAAGAGAAATATATCAGTCCGGAAAATCAAGCTTCCATGATGTGGTCGAGAGCATGGCGGCGACCTTTCAGGACTTACTGGCCAATGAAGGAAATGGTGCGGGACTAGGCGGTCTTTATGGCGGTCCTCAGATGGATCTGCCAGCTGAGCCGGAGCCTAATTCTAAGGAAGAAGCGCAATAAAATATTATGCAGACCAATGAAGAAAAATTCGAAACGGGATTGGCGGTATTGGAGATGATAAGAACTTCCGGTTGGAAGTGGCTGGAAGGGAGGATTCGCGAGGAACTGGCGATTGAATACGTGGAACTTAGAGGATTTGATATTGCCAGCAAAACAGACGGGGAAATTGCCTCTGAGTATCTTCAGCATCGCGCCAATGCGAATGCTTATGAGAAAGTTCTCACAATGGTTGAATTCGCAGTTCGCGAAAAGGACGAAGCGGCAGACGAGATGAATAGGGAGTAGCGCTGCAGCCTGCAAAAAAATAAGAATATTGGAACAAGGTCGATCCCAATTAATTAATAAAAAATATAAATTTAATAAAAGCGCTTTATGAATAAAGATAGAAAAAAGGAGCTTGATACGCTCCTCAACACAAACTTGGAAGAGGAAAAAGACGGCAAGGAAAATAAAGAGGAGATTGATGAGAAATCCAAAGATGATGAAATAAAAAAATCTGAAACAGAAACGAAAGAAAATAAAAATGAAGACGAGGAAGAAGACGGAAAAAACGACGAAAAGGAAAAATCAAAAGAGGATGATGAGGAAGATGAATCTGACAAGGGAACAGAAGATCACGAAAATGAAGACGGCGATGAAGAGGACAAAGAAGGCGAAGCACCTGATAAAAAAGATAAGTGGCACGGCAAAAGCCGTGAAGAAGTGATCCGAATGTATGAAGAACTTGATGACAAGCCGTTAACCAAAATAAAATCTCCCAATTCTGAAGATAAAAAAAGCAAAGATAAAGAGGATGAAAATTTGGGAGACGGCGTCAATGTGCCTTCGGATGAAGAGTTGTCTAAAATGACACCTAGGCAATTTGCCGAGTGGATGGTTGTGACCGTAAGAAATATGGTGAGCAACACTTATGATACGCGAAGTCAGATGCGGGATTCTGTTACCCAGGAAATAAGAGAGGCACAGAAGGACCATCCGCTTCTAAAAACCAGTCCGGAATATAGGGAGTTGGTGCTGTCGCTGATTGATACCGCCTCTCAAAAAGGAACGGTCATATCATTGAAAGACGCATGCGCGAAGGTGGATGAATTTGCGGGAAAGGTTAAAGGGGAAACGAAAGTTACCGATACCGAGAAGATTCGACTAAAGAAAGCCAAAGCACAAGTTGAGAGAGGAGCGGGTGCTCCGACCTCGCCGGGCGAAGACAAGGGCGCGGAAGAACGCCGCCTCGAAGAAATCTTCGGAACAAGCGGGTCAAAAGGTCCCTTGGGAGGTTTGGGGGTCTAACCTCAAAACAGGTCGAATCCTCCTACTAATTAATTTAAAATAATACAAAAACATATGCCTTCAGCAAATGGAATAAGGGGAACAGCAAATCTTGGCGCCACACGCAAATATGACGTGGCTGATGTAATTTCGCTTCTTGATGTGGCTCGCTATCCGATGCTCGCCATTCTCACGAATGCGGGCAAGGATCCTGTGACAAAGCAAGGCGATGCACTTAAGAAAAAAGAAACGACAGATCCGGAATTCAAGTGGTTCGAGGATAAATTCGGAGCACGCGAGGATATAGTGGCAAGCAATCAAGGTGGAGCGACTTCACTGGCCGTGACCAATGGATCATACTTCAGTGTCGGTGACGTTTTGTTATGCGTGAAGTCAACTCAGGGCACAAGCAATCCGACGGGCGAAGTTATGCTTGTTACGGCCGTAAACACCAACACATTGACACTGGCGCGCCAAGTCGGAGACAGCGCATTGGGTGGAGGATTGCTTCAACAAAATGATATTATCTGGATCATTGGAAATGCCAACGAGGAAGGTGCGAGCATTCGGGAAATAAAGGCTACGGCCATCGCAGAAGCTCTTAATTATTGCCAAATTTTTCGAACTACTATCGGTATCACTGAAACCGCGCGCAATACTACGGGATGGACAAAGGAAAGTGATTTCGATTATCAAACCCGAAAAAAGGGTATTGAGCATTTAGTCGATGTGGAGCGTGCTTTCATGTTCGGTAAGAAAGAACTTATTATGAGCGGTGTTCATCCGAAACGGTTCACTGGCGGAATTTTTCAAAGAATTTCTCAGGTAGTATCGAATGTGACGACACGCGATGATTTCAACGGATATCTCAGGACTTTGTTCGCACATGGAAATTCTGAAAAATACCTTCTCGCTTCCGGATATGTCGTAGATAAGATCGGCAGTTTCGCGCACGATAAACTTCAAATTCTGCAGGGAGAGAAAACCTTCGGGCTCAGTATCATCAAATACTTTTCTCCGCATGGAACGCTCAATATTATTAAGCATGATCTGCTTTCTGGGGATTTGTACGGCAAAAGCGCAGTGGGATTGGATATGGAAGCTTTGACATACAGATATCTTTCAAATCGTGATACGAAACTTCTCACAAACAGACAGGCGCCTGGTGAAGATTCCAACATCAATGAGTATTTGACGGAATGCGGACTTCAACTTGAGCAACCGGAGCGACATGCAGTTGTTAAGTTTGCCTAAGAGTTTTTCGATAATCCTTCAAGTTTCGGTCGGGCGGGCATGCTTTCCAAACCCGCCTGACCGAATGGAAAGCCCTTGAGGGTTTTCGCGGGATATAAGGTCGACCCGCGATTAATTAATAGAAAAAAATAGCAACTAATTTGTATGGCAAAGACAAAAACATCAGTGCCCGAAAAATCAAAAACAACGGCCAAGCGTTTTGCAACGCGTTATGGCCAGCACTATAGCATTGTGATGCTTCCCACTGTGACAGAAGTTATCAATGGAATCGCAATAACGCGTCCAGGAAAAACAATTGAATTCAAAAACGGCATTTATGAAACCAAAGATCCGCAGGAACAGGAATTTCTGGAAAATTCTTCGTTCGCCGGCATCGATTATCAGGAGGTTACGAAGGAAGTAACTTCAGCTCTCGTCACAAAATCGCTTGCCGAGCGAGAATCCGAGTTGAAAGCCAAGGAAGAAGATTTAAAACGTCGGGAAATGGAAATTAAAGGCAGGGAAGAAGGATCGGAATCATCAGCGGGAACGGAAGCAAGAACAAAAGAAAAGTCAAAAAGCAAGCAGGCTAAATTTTAGCGAATCGATCACGATTGAACGATCATGATTAATTAAAAACACAATGCTATGGCAGTAGAAAGCAAATCAAAATTTTCCGTAAACGAAGCGACAGTGGCTGCTGCGGGCACTGCCGTGCAACTTCCGGATATTTCTGTCGGCGAGGCTTGCGAGCTCATTGTCAAAGCTAAGCGCACCAACAGCGGCATTATCAAGGTCGGCGAGTCGGAAGTGCAAGCCCAAGCCGGAAAGTTCACTCTGGAGCCGGGCGAAGCGGTGAAGCTCCGAATCAGCAACGCGGACAAAGTATATATAGACGCGGAAATAAGTGGCGATAAAGTCGAAATCATCGTCGAACAATAATATTTATGGCTGAATTCATCCCACAAAAAGGAGACTTCTCTTTTCTGCGAATAAGAAAGACTGGCAGATATTTCGGGTCGTTTCTTACGGGCGGTACGGTTGCTACGCAAGCGTTATCTTCAGCGAACTCTCTTCGCGCGTTTCCGTTTTTCGTTCCGAGAACAATGAAGTTCGATCGAATTGCAATTCGCGTGACTACTGCGGGCACTGGCACTACGCCACGTGTTCGTCTTGGTATTTATGAAGACAAGGGAGACGGAAGTGTTTATCCGGGCGCACTCGCGCTTGATGCGGGCGAAGTTGATGTGAACACGACCGGGCTCAAGGAAAAAGCAATAAATATAGTTTTGAAAGGCGGGAAGCTGTACTGGCTCACTTTGATAGGTCAAGACACGGCATCGTTAGCTGTCGCCGCAATTCCGGCAGCGGATGCCTTCGCTTCATTCCTTGGATTAGATAACGGGCTGACAGGCACGCCTTATCTCGGCTATGCGATAACGCAAACTTATGGCGCATTGCCCTTGATTTTTCCGACGGGTAGTCCGACCGATTGGAGTCTGCCTGTTCCACTTATCGCTTTGCGTAAAGCATAGATATGCCAATGAATTACATCGGCAAAATTAACGCCCTGATTACTGAAACGATAGATGATGGACGAGAGCAAGACGCAACTTCATGGAATGGCATCGGCAATGCCGGTAATATTATCACGTTCGGAAACATGAGCGGTTCGTTATATCTCGGAGCATTTCGTTTTCGCAATATTGATATTCCGAGAAATGCCAAGATTGTTTTGGCTCGATTAAAAATTCGTCCCGCAGTTACCGATTCGGTGGATCCGGATGTAAAGCTGATTATTAAAGGAATGAAAGAATCGGACACGAAACCGTTTACGCAAACTTCCCGTCCAAGTCAACGAACAAGGACTGTAAATAGTGTATCGTGGCACATTATCAAAAAATGGGAAGTTCATGAATGGACACAAACGCCGAATCTCAAACTGATAATCGAAGAAATTGTGGCGCAGACCGGATGGAAGGCGGGCAATTCACTGGCACTGACGATTGAGGATAACGGATCTTCTTCCGATCAAGCCGCAACATGCTATGACAGCAGTAAGGGTAAGGGATACGAAGCGGAATTGGAAGTTCTGTTCACGACTAAGAATGTCAGCATTGGCACGATTGCAGGTACGGATCGTGACGGCGTGGAAACAGATCGCACCACTTGGCAATCAAATCCGACAGGCAATGTTATCACGCTTGGCAATGACGGCATCTCAATAAATGAAGGCGCTTTCATATTCAGCGCATTGAATATTCCGCGTTACGCAAATATTATCGGCGCCCATCTTCTTCTCACGCAAGCTGACCAAAACAATCGTTTTCCGAATCTTCTTATAAAGGGAATCGCAGAAGATAATGTGGCGCTATTTGCAAGTGACGGATCAAATCGACCGTCATTACGAATAAAAACGAAAGCACAAATAGAATGGACGATTGGTGAAACGGTCGACGGCGTATTCGTAGGAATTCACTGGTCGGCCAATAGCGTATATGAATCGCCCGATTTGCGCGAAATAGTTCAGGAGATTGTCGATCGTGAAGGCTGGACCACATCGAATAATCTCGGTCTTGTTTTGGAAAATTTATCTTCATGGGGCGGGCAATATAAATTGCTTTGGGACTATGTAAAAAACAACGGGGAATTTGCAGCCAAACTGGTGGTTGTATGGGATACGCTTCGCACTTTTCGTTCGACGAAAAAAGATGTGCCTAAATATGATAAAGCCAATTATCCCGAATTCATCATTGTGCATCACACGGCAACGCCACGCGACTCAACTCGCTTCAGCACGATCAAAAATAATCACATAGGAATCGGTTGGGGAGATATCGCCTATCATCACTGGATTGCGGGAGCGATGGATGGATTAGGAGCGCATATTATTGGGCGTCCGGAAAACAAGATCGGTGCGCATGCCGACACCGAAAAAATGAATTACCGATCGATTGGTATCGCTGTGTGCGGTAATTTTCATCCGACGAGCGGTAATGAGCAACCCAGTTCCGAGCAACTGGCAACTCTGCAGGAGCTTCTCGATAAAATCAGAAAAGAACGCGGTATTCCAAAATGCCGGGTGCTCGGACATCGTGAAGTTCCCGATGCAACCGACTGCCCAGGCGATAATCTGATGGAATATTTAAATCAATATCGGGATACGGGCAAACTTATTCCTTAACGCATATGCAATTACAAGAATTTATACAAGATCTAAACGCACGTATGTCGGCGGCCAAGACAACCGGATTTTGGAACGAGGCAGACAAAAAAAGATGGATCAATAAATCCATTGTGCGCGCATGTAATTTTGCCAAATGGAATTTTCTTAATCACCATTCGACTCAGCTGACCGAGAAAGATGTGGAAACATACTTTTTGCCTTTCGATTATAAACCGGGTGGAATGATGTTTCTTAAGGTTGACGGACAAGAGCATGCAAAAATGAGCATAGAGAATTATCAGAGCGGCAATCATTTGTGGGAAAGCGTTTTTTGTCTTTTGGGTGATCAATATCTGATCAAACCGACTCCCGTGGAAGATGGAAAAATCATCGATATTTATTATCGCCGGCGACTTATTCCGCTTGTGAACGATACCGATGAACCGATTACGCCGGAGGAAATGGATGAAGCGATCATAAAATTCGCACTCGGCATATGTCTTAAGAAAGAACCGAACCGAAGCACAGACGCGGACAGACAGGTTCTCGAAGCCACAGCGATTCTTCAACAAATAAAAGACCGACAGGATGAGGAAGGCGGAGAAGCCGGTTTTGTCGGACAGGCGACAAGTTCGCGCTTCTTGTACAAAAACAATAATCCGCAAGATTTCAACCAATAAAATATGGGACTTAACGCATACAGGATAAAAGGTTTTCGCGGCGGTATTTCAGACGATGCCTATAAGGGCGTTGCCGGAGCTTTCCGCTTCGGCTATGGTCTGGATATTCGGGGCGGAGCGGATACGCTAAAGTGCAATCAAGCACTCATAAAAGACTCAGGGGATGTCGTTGTGGATTTGATTTTATTTTTTGTGCCGGCTTCGAATGGAAAACTGTATGGTTTCGGGAATGCAGGCAGAATTTATCGCAAGGATACCCTAACTTCTTCGTGGTCTCTTATATATACCGATCCCGACGGAAGAATCAGTGGTGCAGACGAATATACGAACAATAACGGATCAGGAAGTTATATCGCATATTTATATTGGGCGACTGAGACAAAAATCAAACGCATTCCGCTTTCAGGAAATTGGAGTACTGATGTGCAAACATTGGGAACACTGAATGGTGATCCGGCTTGGCACACGATGACTATGGCTGTCGGAGTTTTGCAGATTTGTGATGGGCGATACATTGCACTGGTTGACTATGAGGGTAATTTCAATAATCAAGCGCTAGATGTTATTGCAGGCAATCGGACAAAAACTATATTGCCTCAAGATCAGATCGCTATCATCGGCTCGACTAAGGGCGACAAAATCGAGGAAGGTTGGCTGTGGACTTGGGATAAGCAACAGCCCTCATGGATTATGCGCCGTATGATTGCCGAAAAGGGAATCAACGCCATGATACAGACTGACTTTATCATTGCGCAGGCTGGTATCAGCGGAGGACTCTATTATTGGGATACGGTAAATATTATTCGCTTCAAAGCATTTCCCGGAGGCGGATGGGTGAATCCCGGAGCGGTGGCCAATCAAAAAGGCGTTGCACTTTTCGGAGTAACGGGGTCTGACAAATGCGGACTTTATTCTTACGGACGATTAAGTAAAAATGAACCTTATTCGTTAAATCTCGAACACATACTTTCACATGGAAAACTTATTGACGTAGAAATCGGAGCAGTGACGGTTTATGGAGATCAAGTATTTGTTTCATGGAAGGATGGTTCAATTTACGGGGTGGATACGATCGATCTGAATAATAAAGCGGATGCTCGATATGAGGGATTGGTCTTCGACGCAGGCGAACCGGAATTACAAAAAGAATTTCGGCACATCAAGCTCCTGACTAAGCCGCTTTCAGCCCAATGTTGGATAAAAGCATATTATCGAATCAACGAGCAGGGCGATTGGAAGCAGGCATATCTGGAAGACGGCGCAGATAGTTTCGACAGGGAAGGAAATACGAAGGTGGTATTCACCATTGAAACCGGCGACGAAGAAGGAGAAGAAAAAGGCAAGGGAGAGACATTCGAGCTCGCATTCGATTTGCATCCGTCGGGAAACAGCACGCCGGAGATCGTGGCAGCCAGTACTTATTTTGAACCGATAGGTATCCTATAAAAAAAATCATGAGCGATTTTTTGCAAAAAATTTTTGGCAATCAGGAAGTGGAAGATCAGCCTTTCCCGGAAGCTCCATTGCATACTCATGATGGGGACAATTCACCATTATTAGCTCCTTCCTCCATTGATTCGCTTCAGATAAAATCCGGGGCGGTCGGAACAGCGGCTTTAGCGGATGAATCAGTGAGCTCCAACAAGATTATTGACAGTGCTATTCTCAGCCAGCATCTCGATGCATTGTCAGTGACTGAACAAAAACTGGCCGATGCGGCGGTAGCCACGGCTAAAATAAGAAACGGAGCAGTTAACGCCTCGAAGATTATTCAGACCGAAGCGGTGGTGACTCTATCGGCTCAAATTGATACGGCGATAATAATCGGAGCGCATATTGGCACGGGAGTCATTCAAAACGCGCATTTGGGAAATGCAGTCATCAGCTCAGCAAAAATTGTAGACGGCGCAATTATTAATGCCAAAATCGGAGATGGACAGATAACGTCAGCCAAGATCGGCTTGGCTGAAGTGCAAAATGCCAATATTGAAAATTTGGCCGTCACTAACGCGAAGATTGCCAATCTTGCCATAGACAATGCCAAAATCGCCAATGTCTGTGCCGACAAGATTACGGCCGGAACAATCAATCTGACTTCGACCGGATATTTGGCCACGCCGTACGGCGGAATACGAATCGGTTATCTGCGTCAGGTCAACGGCGTTTCCACTTACGGACTTCAGGCTGGTCCCGGACACGGGCTTATGCTTGATGACGGAGCGAACGGATACGCTCGAATATGGATTGATACATCGGGAAACCGTCCACTTGTTATCGATACAACAAGTAATGATCGAATCTTTTTCAAAGCATCAAGTGGAAACGATATTCTGCGTCTCTATGGAAACAATGCAATCGGCGGGGGATTCGTAGATGTCCTTACATCAATGCGCATCGGAAGCGATCAGCCGAGCGATCCCGTAGAAGGCCAAATGTATTGGGAAAAAGATCCGAGCGGTATGGGTTCTGGTGGAAGACTGATGATTTATAACGGTTATAGTTGGCATGGAGTTGCTTGGTATGACGACATTTAAAAAATGCTTGGTGCAATTAATAAAAAATAACTCATTTTTATGTTCACAAAAAAATTAGACAAAACGGATCTCGAAGAGCTTCGTAAACGGCAGGAAATGATCCATCAACATACGCTTATTGCGCAGGCCCTTGAAACGCAAAAGCAAACATATCTTGTAGGTCGATTTCATAGATACGGTCTTGATCCCGTGAAAGAATATATCTTTGATTTAAAAACAGGGAAAATAACGGAAAACAAAAAAGTGAGTACATAAATTTATGGCAGATAACAGTGCAACAAATATAGACTGGGATGGATTTCGTCAGCAGATGGAGCAATTAGGAAGAAACGTCAGCGCTCAATCGACATCCGCATCAGATACGGCCGGTTCTCCGTCCGGATTAAATTTTTCTTCTCTCCAGAAAAAAATTGATACCGTTCAGAAAAAGCTTGATAAAGCGCAAGGCAAACTCAAAAATTTTTATAGCTCGCGATACGACCAAGAATACAAGTCACAGGGGCTGGGAGACATAAAGGCAAAAATAACGGATGTTGATTCTAGGATTGCCGGCGAGAAAGGAGTCCGCGATGAATCAATCAGTAAAACTCGTCTCAATCCATATTATTCAGCCGCAACCATTACCGGAGAATCATCTGAAATTGAGCGGCTGGCTAATTCTAAAATTAATAACTATGTCGATGAAAGAAATAGCCTGGCTGGCAGTTATAATTCCGCTCTCGACGAAGTAACCAAAAAAGTTGCTACAGAAACTGCCGAAAAAGAACGCGAGGTTGATGAGCTTAAATATGGCCTTGGCAATCTCACTCAACAGATGAATAGTTATAAAGATTTGCTAAAAAACGAATTGGAACGCAGTGATAATGAACAGCATTGGGAAAAAGAATTCATGTTGAAATTGCAGGAAGTCAATCAGCGTGAAAAAAATGGAAGCAACGCGTTGTCATCGCGCATTGAGCAGGGATTAGAACCTGATCCGACTATGCGTGCGACCGCTCAGCGGCTTATTGTGCAAGGCGTTTCCGATCCCACTCGGCTTGGCTATGCCGGAGATTTGGCGGTGCAGCTGGAATCGGAAATGGATTATATCAAAAAACAATCACCTCAGACAGATTCAGCTTCAAGTGCTCAGAAAGGCATAACGGCCGAGGGCACTTTCAGGCGCGAAGTCAGGGATGCGTGGAAAGAGGGCTACAGTCCTGAGCAGCTTAAGCAATCATACGGCAATGTGGGTTTCAGTGATTCGAAAAAATCTCCTTTGGAAATTATCGATGATGAGTGGCATATTAAAAATGCTACAGGCGTCAGCGGGTTTCTGGGTCGGCTTTTTCGCATCGGAGTATAAAAAACAATATGAATAATTTTTGGAGTACAATAACGGCGCCGTTCAAAAAGGCAGCTGAAAAAACAAAAAAGACTTTAGGCGATTTTTTCGCGCCTGTTCCCGATGAAGTGCGGGCGCGTGATTTTGTGCGTGAACTTCCGGGAGCGACGGAAAAAGTCGGAACATCCATTCTGAATTTCGGCAAAGATGTTCTTCGCGCAGCTCCAAGAGCCGCGGCATCGATTACGCTTTCCGTGGAAGATCAAAAGGAATTTATTCCCGGAGCCGGCGTTGCGCCGAAATTTGAGAAGTTTCTCTTCGGAGATAAACCAATCAAGGACATACGAGGTACTGGCGAAGAGACGATTCAAATATTCGGCGGAAGCCAGAAGACCGCACAGAAATACGGACTTCCTCTTGGATTTGCCATGACTGCGCTTGATATTATTCCAGGTATCCCAAAGAAAAAAGTGGCTGAGGAAGTTGGCGAACAGTTGATAAAACGATATGGCGATGATGTAGCAAAAATGATTATGGAAAAGGGTGGAAAGAATTTCGCAGAGCAGACTTTAAAAGAAGGCGGAGAAAAACTTCTAGAGAAATCAGGCATCCGTTTGGCCAAAGAAATAAAACCTATCGAACAAACCGTAGAAAAGATTGAAGAAACAATTAAATCGGTAAAGCCGGCTGAGTATTTCGAAAAAGAAGGAAAGAATCTTATGGAATTTGAAAATGCCGATTTGTCCTTGCCTGAGCTTAAGCGAAAATTTGAGATAGCGACCGAAGGCAAAGATGCGGGTTTGATCGGATCAATAAGGGATGGCATAGAAAAAAGAGAAACGGAATTGATAGATGTGGCGAGAGCAAACAAGGAAACACTTGAAAAAGATTTATATCACGGAACGACGAAAGAGAATGCGGACTCCATACTGAAAAATGGAATCGACACAAGTCTCAATAAAAAAGGGTTCGCGGAAGCACCAGATTCTTTCTATGTTGCGCCCACAGTGCAGGAAGCTTCCATGTACGGGAATAATATTCTCAAGGTCAAACCGACCCAGGAAGTAAAGACACTGAGCGTATCCAGTGAGGAATGGGCTCAGACCGTAGGAAAATCGAAAAACGCTCAGGAATCAAAACTTGCCAGGGATGAATTGAGAAAGCGAGGATATGATGCTGTCCATTACGGCGACGAAGTTGAAATTTTGAATCCGGAAAAATTCCAAGTTGTCGGTCCGCGCAATCTTACTTCAAAATCGGAAAATGCGCTGGAAGCGATCAATGAAAAAGGGAATCCCGTCATAAAAGAGGGAAAGAGAATCGCTCCGCAGAATCCAAGAACGGATGAAATCAGTCCTCCGCCAACGCCTCCGAGGACGCCGACAGAAATTCCGTTGTCGAATGTTCCCGATTCTCCGGAAGGAAGCGCGCTTGAGGCTATTGACGGCATGGTTGGGAAAATCAGCAAGCCGAAAAATTTACTTGAATGGATAAAAGGTGCGCCCAAGAAATTTACCGAAGCATTCAGTGATCGGTTTGCACCTATCAAGCGTTTCGAAGAAATGATCAGTGACATGGCTGGAAAACCGATTGATATCAACTCAAGTTCCTATATCGCTGCGCGCATGTATGCCGGGCGCATGGGAACAGTCGAATCGTATTTGGGCAATTTGCAAAAAATTCTTTCACCTCTTAGCAAGGAGCGTGCCGATTTTACACGTTTTGTTTTGTCCCGTCGCGCATTTGAGCGAGCGGAAAGAGGATTTGCCAATCCGGCAGGCGTAACATCCGATACCGCAAGACAAGCGGTGGAAGAACTTAAGGCGAAAGTCGGCCCGGAGATCTTTAGTAAATTCGAAGCGACTGAGCAGGCGATTCAAAAATGGGCGGATGATGCAATTCTGAAACCTGCTGTTGAATCCGGAATCATTTCTGAAAATGTCTACAATTCGGTTATTGCAAAAAACAGGCATTGGATGCCATTTCATGTGATAGATGAGTTGCCTGGTCCGGCAGCTCTGGATGCTCTTCCGAAAGGCACGGAGATATTTTCGGTAGGAAGGCAGGGTATAATAAATGAACTGGAAGGAACGGAAAAGATTATTCGCGATCCTTTCGAATCCATAATTGATAAATTAAGCAATGCGGTAAATCTTACCAAACGCAATGAAGTCGCTCAGAAACTGATAAATATCAGGGAAATTATGCCTGAAGCGAAAGAATTCATAAAACCGCTTGAAAAAAGCGAGCGTGTTCCGAAAGGTTGGGGTTCAATTAGCGTGTTTTCCGATGGAATAAATACAAAATGGATCGTACCGGAAGAGCTTTCCTGGGCGATGCATCAGATGAACGAGGTCGAAGCCGGCATACTCGGCAACTTTGTCAAATTCACATCCTCCGCTTTCCGCAAGGGAGCGACGACTCTCTATATTCCATTCTCTCTTTCCAACGCCGTGCGAGATGCACAGATGACTATCATGACATCAAAGTACGGGTTCAATGCGGCTGATTGGGTTAAGGGATTCGCAGACGGGCTGAAAGGCGCCTTCGGGTGGGATTCAAAACTCATAGAAGAATTCGGTCGGAATGGCGGAGGATTTGGAGGTTTTATCCAGGGAGCCAGGGAGATAAGCGGGGTGAAAAATCAATTGTTTGAACCGATATGGTGGAAACGAACCAAGGCTGTTATCAATCCGTTTGATCTTGTAGGTAATTTTGCAGAAGCAGTGGAACTCGCACCGCGTCTCGGTGTTTATAAACGGGCTCTGAAAAATGGCGCATCAACACTGGAAGCCGCATTTGAGGCTCGGAACTCGACGATTGATTTTGCCAAAGCCGGACAAGAGATGAGAATCATCAATATGTGGGTGCCCTTTGTAAATGCCCGCTGGCAGGCACTGCTCAATACCGCACGCGTCTTCAAGGAGAGTCCGGTAAAATCTTCCGTAAAGGCTGGAGCCTTGATTGTTACGCCGGGAGTAACGACTTATTTTTGGAACGCTTTGAATTATCCGGATTTGTATGAAGACATACCGCGCTGGATCAAAGATACCTATTTTCCCATCATCGTCGGAGAGGATAAGGATTCGGACGGTAATCGAATACCGAAAATGGTGCTTATCCCGAAAGGGGATGTCGGCCAGATTTTCTATAATCCGATCGAATATTCTCTTGACTATGTGCGAAAGGGAGAACCGAATAACTTTGCCAAGCTTGCGCTTGAATGGATGAGTCAGTTGGCGCCGATCCCGTTTACCCGGGATGGAGAACTGTCAGCCTCTCAGTTTTTATCTGGAGCATTACCGCCAATCCTGCGTACGCCGGCAGAATTATCTACCAATAAGTCATTCTTCACTGGAGGACCGATAGTGCCGCGACGCCTTGAGCAGGTTGCGCCGACGGAGCAATATGACGATAAAACGCCGTATGCGGCAGTGGTCGTGGGGCGAGCCTTGGGCGTTTCACCGATGAAATTGGCTTATGGATTAAATGGCTTGCTCGGAGGATTTGGCCGGGAAGTAATTGATCCGTCAAAAATATTGCAAACTACCTCAGATAAATTTTATCGATCAGTTGGAGGAGAAAAACGGAATCAGGCATGGAATATGAAAGACGAAGCGGTAGTCGGATATAATACGGCGCGCGAACAGGCAAAACGAGCGATTGAGGCTAACGATATGAAGACGGCAACGGCGATAATCGAAAACTGGAACGCAACTGCGGAAAAAATATTGCCGGACATTTTACCATATCTGGCGGAAGACGATCCGCAGGAAGCACAGAAGCTCAGCTCGTCAGTGACGTTTCAGATGCAGGATATCGCCAGATTGCAAAGGTCAGTATATGACAAACTTTCTGAAAAAGACGCGTTGAAAGATTCCTCTGGAACAAACAATGCATCCGCAACAATGGGACAGATGTTTCCTAATCAGGGATTGCAACAGACAGATTTGCGCCAAATGAGACAGCCCCCGCGATAAAGAAATTTTTATGGAAAAACCAAATTATCAAAATCAAATGCAAGACAAGCGTCTCGATAATCTCGAAAAAGGCATTGCCGAAATAAAAAACAATCATCTGTTTCACATCAATACTAAATTGATGCAGGTAGGCACGGATGTGGATTGGCTGAAAAGATTTTTTTGGATTGTCGCAACCGCATCAATCGGCGGTCTCGTTGCGACTCTTATTAATTTGCTGATAACAATTAACAAATAAAAAATACAAATGAATACTATTCAAAAAATTTGGAAAGTGTCCTCTAATTTCTGGGCGGGACGAAAGGGCCATAAGCCTGAAATCGTCGTAATTCATATTATGGACGGAATGTTGTCCGGCACGGATTCCTGGTTCGCCAATCCCGCTTCGCAGGTAAGCGCTCATTATGGAATCGGAAAGAATGGAGAGATTCATCAATACGTGAAAGAAGAAGATGCTGCTTGGCATGCCGGACGGGTGGATAACCCGAGTTGCAAATTAATAAAGACGAATGTCAATCCGAATCTTTACACGATTGGCATTGAACATGAAGGCGGACCGTATGATATCTGGACCGATGCGATGAAGCAGGCAAGCTCCTTGTTGATTCGTGAAATTTGCCAGCACTGGAAAATTCCGATTGATCGTGATCATATCATTGGGCATTATCAGATATATTCGAAAAAACCGAACTGTCCGGCTCACGATAAGAAAATTTTGGACGAACTCGTCGCTCTTGCCAACCAACAGCAATCGAATCCCTCCCAGGTCGAAGAGGGAATAAAAAAAATAGAGGAAGGGTTGGATTTAATAAAACAAACACTAAAATGAATATGGAAGTTTTGAAATCAGCAAGCAAGATCGTATTTGTCTTGATGGCCTTGGCAACAGTCGGCGCTCTTTTCGCCGGTAAAATCTCAGGTGATCAGTTTTTGCTTCTGGCCGGCATGGCGTTCTCTTTTTATTTTTCCAATAAAGGAGACTCCGCGCAGCCGTTTGCCGGAAAATAAAGCGCAAATACTTGGCGTAAAAGCTCGGTTTGAAACCGGGCTTTTATGCGTTTTCACCTGTGGATAACTAAAAAATCTTTATTTCATCCTCATGAATATCTTTTGGCTTAATATCCAACAGGTCATTTTATTTCGGCACGTTTGAGCCTGCTTCTGACAATTTTTACTGAAAATGCATAACACTTTTTGTAAAATTATTAAGCTGTGCTAAACGCGTTTGACTTCTTTGGCGCGAGGGGGTAATGTTTCGCTTGGCATAGCGGAAGACATTGTCGAAAAGTCTTTCGTCAAACACATTAATATAAAAAAACGCTCGTCCCATCGCCTCCTGAAAAAGAGTCGGTGGCGCAAGTCGAAGGTGCGATATGGTGGGTTTGAAATTCGAAAAAAGACGTGCAAAAATCAAGATGGTCGGATATTTCCGCAGCCTGATTTTTCAAGCGCTTTGGCGAATAATCCGCTGGAGATCGCATCATGACGAGTTTTCGTGTCATATGCTAACAAAAGAAGCAATTATTCAATTTTCAAATTGGAGACAATTCAAAGTAAAAAAACAAACCGTGCGCGGTTACGATCGCGAGCTGAGAAACTTCTGTCTATTCCTCCGCAATCCGGAAATCGAGAATATCGCCTTGAACGATGTGATGGAATACCTCAACGGGATGGCCGATCTCGGGTGGGACAGAAACAGCTTTGTCGGCAAATGCATGGCGCTCCGCAAATTCTTCGAATTCTACAGACTGCAGGGATACAAAGTAGTTGATGAGGAATTGATTCCCATCCCGGATAGAGAAATGAAACTTCCGCGAGTGGCGAACGATGAACAATTTGATCAGCTTATCTCAATCATCCCGAAAGAATCGAACGACCCTCGCCACATAAGAAATTTGGCAATCATCGGCCTCTTGTGGGATACCGGAGCACGCAATGGTGAAATATGTTCGCTCAATGTCGAAGATCTGGACCTGAAGGAAATGAGAGCGGTGATAAAAACAGAGAAGGCAAAAACGCGCCGACCTTTCAGAGAAATATTCTGGACCGAAAGCACGAATGATTATCTGATAAACTGGCTCAAGAAAAGAAAGCATCTTGATGGAGCGGTGAAATTCGCGGAGCCCGATGCGCTTTTCATATCGGCTACAAGTTCGAAATATGGACAGAGATTTAGTATCAAAGGTCTGGGTGAAATGCTGAGACGATATTGCAATCGAGCCAAAATGCCGTACATGAATGCTCACAGCTTCAGACATCATAGGGGTCACCACATCATAGCAAGTGGGGGATCGACATCGGACGTAATGAATATTCTCGGACACTCCTCGGTGCAAAGCACGACCATATACACGATGATGCGCGGCAAGGAACTTGAGCAACGAGCGCGACTGTTCCTGGATAACAATAAAGGCGACAGATTTCCGGAACAAGAACGCGATCGCGGATTCAGCGATGCGCTCAAGGGAATGGAGGCCTTTGTCCGGAATGATAACAGAGTGCCTTACTACGCGAGTTGACAAGAGTTGACAGGGTGGTATACTGTATTTAGTTAATAATTACACACATATGCCACTATCAATATTCAAGCAAAAGCAAATAAACGAGATGAAAGAAAAAGCGGTGCGCCTCTATAAACAGGGTTTTGATACGCGCACCGCCGCAAAAATGCTCAAGGAATTGTATGGCTTCAAACGGAGCCATACTTGGGTATGGGAGGCGGTGAGGGATCATGAAAAGTTATCCACTTCCAAGAAAGTTGACAAGAAACTGACAAGAGGGTAAAATATCCGTAGGAACATTGAAAATAGTAATTCGCCTACTCGTCTACGAGGGATAATCACAACCGGGAAACATCAATACATCCGGTTGCGCATCCTCGCAGACGAGCATGCGGGAAAAATCGACTGGATAATTTTCCAGCCTCCAAAACCCCTGTGGCATTTGCCACACTAGAAGAAGTATAAGAAATGTTGCGGGAAATAAAGACTTAAAATTATAATTATGATTGGATTAAGAAGAGGAATAGTGAAATTGGTTGAATATGACAGTAAATGGAAAAAAAGTTTTGCAGAAGAGAAAAGAAAAATTAAAAATGTTCTCAAAAAAGACGCGATTAAAATTCAACACATAGGAAGCACTTCAATTACGGGAATTTCAGCAAAGCCGATAATAGACATAGCTGTTATCGTGCCGACACTTCAAAAGGCCGAAGAATATAAAATAAAACTTAAAAAAATAGGTTACAAGCCTAAAGATTACAGAAGAACAGACAGGTTATTTTTTACCAAGGGTCCGGAAGAAAAAAGGACTCATTATCTACATATTGGCGTCAAGGGAAACGATTATATCGAAAATGCAATTTTATTCTCAAATTGCTTAAGAAAACATAAGGATATTTCAGAAAAATATAACGAACTAAAAAGGAGATTGGAGAAAAAATACTCGAATAAAAGAAAAATATATACTAAGAAAAAAGGGAAATTTATTACGGAAGTTATTAAAAAATATAGCAAATAAATTGCTTAAAGCCAGATATTCCTATGATTTTGACTTAAAGTCGATTTCAAGCTATTATTAATTGGAAATACAGGATTTTAGACAAAAATAAAAACAAAAGGCTATATGTTTAGTCAATTTTTTATGTTTGAAAAAATAAATAAG
>CAYTRS010000001.1:64115-104174 GCA_964440305.1 uncultured Bdellovibrionales bacterium | reverse complement strand
GCGCTTCCAAAATTGGCAATCCGAAACCCTCATAGAAAGTCGGGAAAAGAAATACGCTAGCACTTTTGAGTAAATCCCACTTTTCCGCATCGCTAACATATCCCAACTCCAGAATTTCGAATTTCGAATTTCGAATTTCGAATTTTATTGATTTATAGCCATAACCCGGAGAACCTGCCAAAACAAGACTGTGCGGTATTTTATATTTCTCTTTCAATATTTCAAATGCTTTTATAATACCATTGATATTTTTTCTCTCTTCTATTCGTCCTACAAACAATAAATACGGCTTTAAGTTTTGGATTTTTACTGTAAATTTTTCAGCCCCGGGCTGATCCGCCTTTGGCGGAGAAATTTTATCATTTGGATTTGATTGGAAATTGGAAATTGGAAATTGGAAATTACTATCATAGCCATTATGTATAACTCTAATCTTTTCCGGAGAAATATTATATAAATTAATTAAATCTTTTTTCGTATTTTCCGACACTGCGATGACATTCTTCACCCATTGGCAGGAATTTTTGATGGACCAGCGCATATACAGCTTTGCCCAAAAAGAATAGGCCTTCGGGCAAAATTCATATTCCAATCCATGCACGGTAACAATCGTATTTTTAGGATGTACTATCGGCACAACATGAGCCGGAACAAAAAGCACATCCACTGGATGAATTAGTAATTCAAAAGATAACCTTAGTTGAGTCCATAATATTGGAATGGAAATTATTTTTATTGACCAGTTATTTGGAAGCTCGATTCCGTCAATTTTGAATTTTGATTTGTCATTTTGAATTTTGATTTTTGAATTTTTATTTAAATATAAAACAACCTGGTAATTGCTTAATTTCTTAACCAGGTGCTTTATTACTTGATATGAATATTCTTCAATTCCGGTGCGCTCCCTCGAAAACGCCCTAGAAGCGTCAATACCAATTTTCATTGATTAAATTCAAAATTTAGAACGCAAATATTCAAAGCACAACTTAAAATCAAAAAATACTTTAGTAAATCCAAATGCCAAATTTCAAATGTCAAATCAAGCTCAAATAATTAAATGACAAAAAATTTTATAAATTGGAATTTTGGATTTGATTGGAAATTGGAAATTTGGATTTTGAAATTTTACTTAGATATCATAATTGTCCTTTTGTATAACTCCAAATTTTCTAAAGCGATTCCGATTCCTTTGATGACGCAGAAAAGAGGGTCGTCCGCGATATAACACGGAACGCCGATTGTTTTGGTGATTAGCTGATCAATATTGCGAAGGAGCGCTCCTCCGCCAGAAATCACCATTCCTTTGTCAATGACATCCGCCGCCAGTTCTGGCGGAGTTTCCTGAAAAACTTTCTTTATGGCGTTGATAATTTCGCGAAGTTCATCTTGAATTGCTTCTGTTACTTCATTGGATGAAATACGGACTATTTTCGGCAATCCTCCCATTAAATCTCTCCCTCGAACTTCCATATATTCTTCCTTTACCAGGGCTATTGCGGAACCGATAGTCATCTTCACTTCTTCCGCTGTCCTTTCGCCAATG
The DNA here is from genome assembly GCA_964440305.1 of uncultured Bdellovibrionales bacterium. Classification (GTDB taxonomy): domain Bacteria; phylum Patescibacteriota; class Minisyncoccia; order Moranbacterales; family JAKLHP01; genus CAYTRS01. The sequence goes on along the minus strand of CAYTRS010000001.1, from coordinate 102,631 downwards.
ACAAGCCCATATTTTCGCTTTATATAATCCGAAATTGCCTGATCTAGCTTATTTCCTCCAACCCTGGCGCTATGAGCCGCAACTATTCCACCCAAAGAAATAACCGCAATTTCCGAAGTTCCCCCTCCAATATCAATTATTATATTTCCCATCGCATTATGCACTTGGATTCCCGCTCCGATCGCCGCCAAAAGAGGCTCTTTGACGACATAAGCTGTCTTTGCTCCCGCTTTCACCGCTGCGTCAATAACCGCTCTTCGTTCCGTAGAGGTCACTCCTGCCGGAATGGAAATCATCACTTCCGGACGCATCAATCTTACTTTTCCGCTGACTTTATTGATGAAATATTTCAGCATCGCTCCGGTAACGCGGTAGTCGGCAATCACTCCCTCTTTCATCGGCCGGCTGGCAACAATTCCTTCCGGAGTCCTTCCCAGCATTTCTTTCGCCTGGTTTCCAACCGCTAAAACCTTGTTGTCAATCATAGAAACCGCCACTACAGAAGGTTCATTTACCACTATTCCTTTTCCCGGAACAAACACCAATGTGTTTGCCGTTCCAAGATCAATTCCGATTTTACGTATGAACATATTTCAAAGTAAAAATTTAAAAGTAAAAATTAAAAATCTAAGATAAAAATTAAAAATTTATTTGTTCTTTAGTGATATTATGCACTTTCCTAATATATTAGATATCTCTATTGCCTCCTTTAATAAATCCTCCAATTCTCTATTTTTCACAAGATATTCTGAATCCCTTAAAATTCCCAACCAGAATCTTGTTTCATTTGCTGACTTAAGAGCGTGGTGATAAAAATTCGTAAAATCTCTTCTCGAACTGGAAGCTTTGGCTTCAATTATATTTGCTCCGACACTAGTTGATGCCCTCAAAAGTTGCTTTACAATAATTTCTAATCCAAAATCATTTTTCGGTAATTTTCGTATAAACTTTATTATCTTAATAGCAAAAACATATGACCTGTATTTTATATCTTTTTCTTTGCTATACTTTTCTTTTTTTACATTCATTTTTTACTCTTTACTTTTCTCTTTTTACTTTATCTAGTCCTTGACTAATCTTATTTCCGCTCCGATACTTCGAAGTCTTGGAACCAATTCTTCATATCCCCTGTTTATCGGATAAACTCCGCGCAAAACCGACTTCCCCTTTGCCGCCACCATTGCAACAAGAATTATCACTGCCGGACGGAGGGCCGGAGGACAAACCATTTCCGTTCCGAAAAGTTTCACAGATCCTTCAATAAAAGCACGGTGCGGATCCATAAGGGTTATTTTCGCGCCAAGCCGGCAGAGTTCCGCAAAATAAACCGCCCTGTTTTCATAAACCCAGTCATGAATAAGCGTTTTCCCTTTCGCTACCAGGGCAATCGGCACAAAAAACGGAAGATTATCAATATTAATTCCCGCGGATGAAGGCGCTGCCGGATGGATTTTCTCTTCCAGCGCTTTCAATTTCGAAGGATAAGCCCTGATGTCAGAAAGCTTCGTTTTCCCATTTGCAGACAAATATTCTTTTGCTATTTTATATTTAAAGCCCATTTTTTCCATTTTCAGAAGTTCAAGTTCCAGAAAATCAATCGGGCATCTTTTTATCAACAGTTCGCTTCCGGTAACAGCTGCCAGTGAAAGAAAAAGCATGGCTTCAATCGGATCTTCGCTGATTTCATATTCAACATCTTTTTTAATATCCTTGAGCCCTTCCACTTCCAGCGCCATGGTTCCAATACCCTTGATTTTCACTCCAAGCTTTTGGAGATAAAAGCAAAGATCCTGGACCATATAATTTGCCGATGCCAATTTAATCAGCGTTTTTCCCGGAGCTTGAGCCGCCGCCAGCAAGGCGTTTTCCGTCACGGTGTCTCCTGCTTCATAGAGAACCACTTTAGGTGCGGAATGAATTTTTTTTATTTTCATATTGAAGCTTTCCTTGTCGATTTCAATTTTAATCCCGAAATTTTCCAAGGCAAAAAGGTGAGGCTTGATAGTCCTGCTTCCCAGCCGGCATCCTCCTGCTTGGGGAATTGAATATTTTTTAACCCTTCCGGCAAGCGCCCCGATCATAAGGATAATCGCCCTGGTCTTTTTGGCCGCGTTCTTGTCTATTCTTTCAACACGGATATCTTTCGGAGGAATTATTTTCAGCATTTTTCCCCTTTTTTCAATTTTTATCCCCATGCTTTCCAGTACCTCCAATAAGCGGTTAACTTCCTCAATTTGCGGAACATTTTTGAGTGTTGTTACGCCTTTATTTATGAGAGAAGCCATAATCAAAGCCACTGCCGCATTCTTGGAACTGTTGACAGAAACCTCTCCCTTAAGCTTTTTTTCTCCTATAATTTCAAAATATTCCATAAGATAAGTATATTTCAAAACAGGCATAATTTCAAGGCTGAAGGAAGGATATTTTTTTATAAGAAAAAACAGCTCCAACGTTACGTCGAAACTGTTTCATTCAGTTTTTCTCCTTTTAAGGAGGAAAAGCAAGGAATCTTGCTTTTATTTTTTTGATTTTTGTTTTAGGCACTTTTCCTCGCCTGTCAAAATCAATATCCGCTTTGGCAAAAATGAAAATATAATTCAAATGTTTAATTACTTTTCCTTTGTGCTTTGGCGGATTATCTACTTTTCAATAGATTTTTAATTTATTTTTATTTTAAAGAGCTTCCTTTCTATTATTTAAAATTCTGGTTTTTTAATTTATACAATCTTATCGCTTCCGGAAAGTCCTTCCAGAAAATCTAAGTAGCCTTCCGTTTTTTCCATGGAAGGATCTTTCAAAACAAAAATTTTATTTTTTCTTCTCAAGCTTACCAGTTTGAAAGCGCCGTATGCAAAGGCTCCGGAATCAAAAGCGAAAACTGCCAGGATAATCATAGATGCGGATTGCGAAAAATAGTTTTCGTTTGAAATATTGCTTGAATTTTTCGGAATGCTTTTTTGTCCTTGATTTGTTTCCAAATCCGAAAGCGCCATTCTGAGCATTTCCGGTTCCTCGCCAGTTAGCGAATTTTTTTCTGTTTTTGAAATTCCTTTAACTTCGGAAATTCCAATTATGTCCGCAGAAGATGTTCCGAACATTTGCACGGTTATAAAGGTCATCTTGTCGTCCAATTTCGCTTTTTTTACTGCTACGCCGATTTCTTGAAAATTGGGATTCAAGATATTTTTCTTATGCTTGGAGCTTTCCATCCAGGCTTTATGCTGCTCTTCGGCAGTCAAGAAATTGATTGCCAAGTTTTCTCCGGCGTATTTATAATCATATCCGCTTTTTTCAATCCAGTGCCAGGGGCTTGTTCCTTGAGGAGATTCGTGAGAGAAATAATCATTGTCAATCATGTCTTGAAGCTTCATTTTCGCGGCTTGCGACAATTCGTCGTTTATCTTCAAAGCGCCGATTCCTTCTTTCGCCCTTTCATTATTGGTAAGCTCAACCACGCTTTCTGGCGTTATATCGCTGGCAGAAGCAAAATTCGCGCTGAAAATCAGCACTATTAGCGCTAGAAAAGTAATTGTTAAGTTTTTATATGTATTTTTGTTCATAAATTTTCCCTACGAAGTATGAATTCTAAGAAATTATGAATGGTTATTTCCAATTCGTAGATTCGTATTTGATTCGTATTTCGTAGTGAACAACAAAAAAAGTGCTTCACCCTGAGAAACACCCTTTATTTGACGCAATTTCCCGCGCCTCTATTAACCTTACCCTTCTATTATAGCGCAAAAACCGGCTTTAGTCAACCTCTTTTAATTCATTCATCAAATCCAAATAAAACTTCAAATTATGAATACTAGCAAGACGCATCGCCAGAGGTTCTTTGGTCGCAAATAGATGCCGCAAATATGCGCGGGAATAATTCCGGCAAAGATAGCAATCGCAATTTTCATCCACCGGCGCAAAATCTTCCCGATACTTTTCGTTATTTATATTAATTGTTTCATAAAAACTTTCTTCCTTGTTTGTTTGAAAATTGGAAATTAGAAATTGGAAATTACTTTTTCGAAGGAAAAGTCTCCCATGCCTTCCCTCCCTCGTAGGAATAACGCAATCAAACATGTCAATTCCCTGATTCACCGCGAAAACTATTTCTTCCGGTTTTCCGAGTCCCATAAGATAACGCGGTTTGTCTTCCGGCAAAATTGGCAAAACCCAATCCAGAACTTCTTTCATTTTTTCTCTCGGCTCTCCAACCGCCACTCCCCCAATTGCATAACCGTCTAAATCTAGTTTCACCAATTCTTCCGCACTCTTTTTTCTCAAATCCTCATACACACCGCCTTGAACAATTCCAAATAATAAAGGCCTCTGCCTAAATTCGAAATTCGAAATTCGAAATTCGAAATTTTTTTTACATCTAGCTGCCCATGCAATGGTTCTTTCAACAGCCTTTTTCACTTCTTCATAGCTTGCCGGATATGGCGGACATTCATCCAAAACCATAATTATATCCGATCCGAGATTAAGTTGAATTTCAATGGATTTTTCCGGAGTAAGATAATATTTCTTGCCATCTTGCGAATCATGAAATTCCACTCCTTCGTCATTAATTTTTACTCCGCTTTTCCCGAAATTTTTCTCCGCCCTTGCCCCCAAAGAAAAAACTTGAAAACCGCCCGAATCCGTGAGAATCGGCTTTTTCCAATTCATAAACTCATGAAGATCTCCTGCTTTGGCGATAAGATCGTCTCCAGGGCGAAGCCAAAGATGATAGGTGTTTCCCAAAACAATTTCAGCACCCAATTCGGAAAGCTCTTCCGGAATCAAATTCTTTACCGCGCCTTTGGTTGCAATCGGCATAAAAAAGGGAGTATTGATTACTCCTTTCTTAGTGCTTAGTTTTCCGACTCTTTTTAGGCCTTCTTTTCGGACAAGTTGAAACATAAATCTAATAAATCCAAATGTCAAAATCCAAATTCCAAATAAAGTCTAAAGCTAAAAAAATTTTAAAACTTTGACCATTTGAACTTTGATATTGATTTGAAATTTGATACTAGGATTTTGAAATTACTCTGCAGGTACTACCAAATAATCTTCCACGCTTTTATCTTCCCTGATGACATTATCTTTTGAGTCAATTTCCACTTTAATGTTTTCTCCGGTGAAATTATCCTTGGCAGTAAGAACCGAATTATTAAGTAAAATAACTTTCTTATTAATTTGATTTTCCTCCGGAACAATGCTCACTTGGAAAGCGACTTCCCGCTTGGATTTGATGATTCCAGCTCCGCTTTCAACTTTTCCAACTTCCCAAACTAACCTATTGCCCTTATCGTCAAATGTTATCTTTTCGCTTTCTGGAAAAATTTTTCCGCTCCATTTTACTCCCGAAGGAAGAGAGGAAGTTACTTCTACATTGGATATGTCATTGGAAATGTTAGTTATTGATAAGTGCAAGGCGTAGGAGGTTTCCTTTCCCACCTGCGGAGGAATGGGACCGGAATTGGAAATATCCTTGTCATTGTAATAGCCCAGGGCTTCCAGAATGACTTTGGAATTCAGTTTCAATTCCAGCGTATTGCTGATTATTGACTTTCCCGATCCGACCGGAACTTTCAAGTCCGAACTTTCTATCTTGGCAACTGTTTTGACGCTGAAATTCTTGTCATTTTCATTTTCTACCGGGATTCTTTCCAAAACAGGGACGGAAAATTTTATTTTTCCTTCTTCCCCGGGATTCAGAACGGAAAGCGCGGATATGTCGGAAGCTTTCCAGGTTATTCTTTTTTCTGAAGAGTTATATGATCCCTTGCTAATATCAATTTTTGAAAAATCAAGGATGTTTCCTCCGAAAATTTCAACGGTAACTACCGCATTTCTGAGGCTAGTTTGACCGGTATTTTTATAATAAATCTCGTAATCCAGCCTTTCTCCGGCATAAATGGCAGCTTTCTGAAGACCGTTAATTGACTGGCTGATTATAAGATCGGATGCGCTTATTTTGGTGGATTTCTCCTTTCGATTATATACTACCGCCTCTCCGCTTCCCGAAACGGTAAGAAGCGAAGCGCTAACTTTTTTTATTTCTTCCGGATTTCCATTGAGTGTTCCCGAAATTCTTATTTTTCCCTGGGAACTAGGCTCAAGGGAACCCAAATACCAAAGATTATTTCCTTCTGAAAAAGAAGGCTCGGAGGAAGAATAATTAAATCCTTCCGGATAGTCAACTTTCACCCGCACATTGTCAAAGCGTTGCTCTCCCAAATTTTTATACTCAATCAGATATTCAACCGCATTTCCCGGATTTGCTTCCAAAGGAGCCATTACTTCCAAAAATAGCGGGGAACTGTTAATCAAAACTCCGATTTTGTCTTCCGCCTTAAAAGAGCTACTGAAAGAAGAGGGCGTATAATCAAGCACCGCGTTTATATAAACAGTTTCATCCTGCGGGGCGAAAAACTTTCCACTGATCTCAACCTCCCCTTCAGAATGGGCCCTGATCTCTCCAATCGCGATCCGGCTGTTGTTCGGACTTATGATTTTCAGTCTATCGCTTCCTTGGGGAATGAAACTCTCGGAATAATTCAAAATCAATTCTGCCTTATTGATTCCCACCCGGTTTTCATTTTTATAGGAAATTTTATAAGTCGTATCTTGGTTGCTCCCAATACCTTCCATTCCAGAAATCTTAATGCTCACCTTTTCGTCATCAAATCCGGTTTTGGCAATTATAATAAAAATTATTCCAACAACTGCAATAAATCCAACTATCGCGCTTCCAATTTTGATTCCTTTTTTTATTCTTTCCCTATTTTCTTCAAAGAAACTTGGCCTTTTCCCCCACTTCTTTTCCCCGGATAAACTGGAAATATCTCCAGAAGAAGATTCCGGATTAAATTGGCTTTCCTCATGGGTCCTTTGGAGTTCTTTGGAGGATTCGTCGTATATTTCTTTATTGAGCTCTTCAAGTGCCATAATAAATAAAGTTAAAATTCAAAATTTCAGCCATAGGCTGATCCGCCTTTGGCGGAAAAAGCTAAAGTGTCTGAGGAAAACTTACCTTTTATATATTCGTGTCATTCGCATGCATTCGTGGATTGGAATCGCACTTATATTTTAGCAAAAAATTGCAAATTTATAAAGCTGCTCTAACTTTTTATCCACCGATAGAAATTATCCGAAATAATGCTTAGGCATGCTATGTCTTTTTTTTCTGCATTAAGTTTGATTAATGATTTTATATTATTTTGAAAAAATATCCGGAGAATTTTTATCCCATTGTCGCTTATTTTAATCATATCCTCTTTTGCAGATCTTACCCCACAAACTACACCCCCAGCCCTAGAGCTAAAATAATTATCCCCGCTTTTTAGCCTATCTCCTGAAACCACGCAATTTTGAGCTTCAAGTTTATATCCCAAAATATCAAAAAGTTTAAAAATAAATCCCAAATGCACAAGCTCTATTGAGCTATCCTTACCGTTCTTTGCCAGAATGTTAATAGTTTTAAGATAGTCAAAAAGAAGCTGAAAAATATTTTCATCTTTTTCTTCGTTCTCAGTCAAAGAATCAAGCATCTTTATGTTCTTAAAAACTCGCAAAGAAGTGTCGGGATCTTTTTTTATTTCATAAAAACCATCTTCCGCAATTGAACCGGTTATCTTTCCCAAACCTTGTTTTCTGGCAATGAATATTTCCGCCAAGGTAAAGTTTTCCAAAAATCCCGCCAGCTTTGCCTGCGGTTTCTTCACGCCTTTTGCCAAAACCCTCATTTTTCCCTTTTCTTTGGTATAAATAGTGTAAATTCTGTCCGTTTCTCCGACATCTCTTTTCAAAAGTATTATTCCTGTAAGCTTATACTCCATAATTACATTATACAATTTTTTGCAATTAAAATGAAAAAGGACCTTTTTGAAGCTTAATAAGGTCCTATGTTGAAAAAATTGCTATCTTCCTATCTGGGAAGATATCTTTTGAAATAATTTCTAAAGCTGCGCAGATCTTCAATAAAACCCTTGCGATCCACGCATATAAAAATTACAACAAGAATAATCACAGTACAGATAATATAACCATCCATATCCTCTTCCTCCTTTGTTAAATAACAATTATCTTTTAATCCGAATAATTGCCTTTTCCCCATCAATGGAAAATTTCTTTTGAAGATCAGGATTATTCTGGCCATTTTCCGTAATTTCATCAGCCAAAGTTTCCCTTATAATAAGGGACTTTAGATCCTTGTTATTAAAAACTCTTTGAAAACCATTATATCCTATTTTTATCCTATTGTCAACCTCATAACCGGCCTCTTTTCGCATTTCTTGAATATGCCGGATAATCTCGCGGGCAATTCCCTCAAGCTTCAAATCTTCGGTAATTTCAGTATCTAAAACTATTTCGTCTTTATTTTTTCTGTCTAAAACGACTTCTTTTACGTTTAGCTCTTCTTTGATAATGTCTAGAGATTCTTTTGAAAATTGAAAATTGAAAATTGAAAATTTCCCAAGCGGCTGCCTGACCTTTATCTTATCCACCGCTCTTTGTTCAAGTCCTAGGCTTATTACTTCTCTAACTTTTGCCATTTCTTTATTCAATTTTTCATCAATCAACCCCTCATCCGCTTTCGGAAAATCGGCTAGGTGCACAGATTCTTTTCCAGTAAGATTTTTGTAAATTTCTTCCGCGATAAACGGAGTGAACGGCGCCAAGAGCTTTGAAAGCTCAACCAAAACAGTATAAAGCGTTTGATAGGCTTCATTTTTATCTTCGTCATTTTCCGATTTCCAAAACCTCTTCCTGCTCCTGCGGATATACCAGTTGGAAAGATTATCAATGAATTTCGGAAAATAGCGGCATGCTTTATTAAGCTCGTAGTTTTCCATCGCCGAGTCAATGTTTTCAATAAGTGCGTTAAGTTCAGAAATAATCCATTTGTCTAACAAATTTTTCGCTTCAGACTTATTTTTATTTGCTTCAAACTTATCAATATTCGCATAAAGAACAAAAAAGTAATACGAGTTCCAAAGCATCCGGAACATTCCACGGATAAATTCTGACACTTCCGATTCTTTGAAATTCAGGTTTTCTGCCGAAACCACCGGAGAGCTAATGAGATAAAATCTCACCGCATCCGCTCCGTATTTGTCAAAAAGATACATTGGATCAGGATAATTCTGTAGTCTCTTGCTCATTTTCTTTCCGTCCTCTGCTAAAACTATTCCGTTAACAATGACATTTTTGAAAGCCGGAGAATCTTTGATGGCTGAAGCCAGAATATGGAGATAATAAAACCAGGCGCGGGTTTGATCCACTCCTTCCGCAATAAATTCCGCCGGAAAACTCTTTTCAAATTTCTCTTTGTTTTCAAAAGGATAGTGTGCTTGCGCATACGGCATTGAACCAGAATCAAACCAGGTGTCCAAAACATCCGGAATCCGTTTCATTTCATTTTTGCATTTTCCACAAGGAAAATTAATTTTATCAATAATGTGCTTGTGAAGATCTGTTATTTTTTCTCCGCTAATTTCTTCCAATTCCTTTACTGATCCAAAAACTTTCACCTCTCCGCACTTTTCACATTTCCAAATCGGCATAACAGAAGCCCAGAATCTTTGGCGCGATATTGACCAGTCGCGCGCACCTTCCAGCCAATTTCCAAATCTTCCTTCCTTAATGTGCTTTGGAACCCAATTGATTTCTTTTGAAAGTTCCAACGCTTTTTCCTTGAATTTCAGGATATTTACAAACCAAGATGAAGTCGCGTAATTTATAAGCGGAGTTTCGCAGCGCCAGCAATGCGGATAGGAATGTTCGTATTTTTCCTTGGCAAACAAAAGATTCTTATTAGCTAAATATTTAATTACTTCCACATCTGTCTTTTGGTGATTTTCCATTGGTTTTACGCTAAGTCCGGCAAATTCGGTTGCTTCCGGCTTTATGAGTCCGTCCAATCCCACATGCTGCACAAACGGAAGTTTGTATTTTTCTCCAAGCTTTAAATCATCTTCTCCAAATGCCGGCGCAATATGAACAACTCCTGTTCCATCTTTAGTTGTCACAAAATCAGCCGGATAGATTTTCCCTCCGTTTTCTTCGTTTTGAAGCCCTTTATTTACATAATAATCAAAAAGCGGTTTATATTCTTTTCCAATTAAATCTTTTCCCTTAAATTCAGAAATTATTTCAAATTCTTTATCTTTTAAAGTATCGGTAATTCTCTCTTTTGCCAAAATAAAGATTTCATTTCCACTTTTAACTTTTGAATAATCAATATTTTCTCCGACCGCCAATGCAACATTTCCAATTAAAGTCCAAGGAGTTGTGGTCCAAGCGAGAACATAAGCTCCTGGCTCGTCTGCTAGTTCAAATTTTGCCGTTGCCGACAAATCCTTGATATCTTTGTATCCTTCCGCCACTTCCGATTGAGAAAGGGTTGTTTCACATCGCGTGCAAACATGCATCGAGCGATAACCTTCATAAATAAGTCCCTTGTCCCAAAGCTGCTTAAAAACCCACCAAACAGATTCCATGTAGGAAAGATCCATAGTCCGGTAGGCATTTTTCATATCCGCCCAGCGTCCAAGTCTTTTGATTACCTTTTCCCATTCTTCTACATATTCTAAAACCGTTGACCGACAAAATTCATTAAACTTATCAACCCCCATTTCATAGATCTCTTTCTTTTTCTTTATTTTAAGTCCCTTCTCGGCAATATTTTCAATCGGAAGTCCGTGGCAATCCCATCCCCATTTCCGCTCCACTCTTTTTCCCTTCATAGTCCAAAACCTCGGAACCACGTCTTTCATGACGCTTCCCACCAAATGTCCGTAATGTGGAAATCCAGTCGCAAAGGGAGGTCCATCATAAAAGCTGTAATCCGGTTTTCCTTCCCGATTTTCAATAGACTTTTCAAAAATTTTATTCTCTTCCCAGAACTTCAACACCTCTTTTTCCATTTCCGGAAAACTTTGCTTTGGGTTTACTTTTTTGAACATAAATAAAAAGCGATAGTAGTAGTTATAAAGTTCATCAAGTTTATAAGGTTATAAAACAAATAACGGAAACTTTACAAACTTTATAATTTTAGGAACCTCATAGCCTATTGTTATATCGCTATTTTAAACTTTTATACACTTCCAGCGTTTCTCGCGCGGTTTTTTCCCAATCGAATTTTCTCGCCTGCTCCAGACCTTTCTGGCGGTATTCTTCGCGCAAATTTTCATCCGTCGCAAATCTCATCATTGCCTCGGTCATATCGGAAACATCCACGGGATTTATAAATTGCGCCGCGTTTCCGGCAATTTCCGGAAGAGACGAAACCTTGGAAACGATAGCTGGTGTTCCGGTTGCAAACGCCTCCAAAACTGTCATTCCGAATCCTTCATAGAGTGAAGGCATTATGAAAAACTGCGCGTTTTTGAAAAGAGGAACCAGTTCGTCTCCCACGATGTATCCGGTATAAACTATATCTTTTGTAATTCCGAGATCTTTAGCAAGCTGAAAGTTTTCCTCATAGAGCCAACCCTTCTTTCCTCCTAAAACCAGCTGATAATCAAATTTTCCGTTATTCACATTGAATTTCTTTTTATATTCTTCTTTAAACCTTGCAAAAGCTTCAAAAAGACGCGTGATATTTTTGACAGGCTCTAGGGTTCCCAGAAAGAAAATGTATTTCTTTTCAATTCCATATTTCTTTAAAACTTTGTTTGAATCAACCTGAGGATTTTCAAAAAACCTTTTGTCCAAACCGCTGTAAACCACGCTTATTTTCTCCTCCGGAACTTTCAAGAACTTCTTAAGATCTTCCTTTGTGGAATTGGAAACCGCGATTACGCGCGAGGCTTTTTTGGCCATCAGGGAGCAAACAGCTTTAAACTTCGCCGATTTGATTGCCGGAAAGCATTGGGGAACATTATAAGAAGAAAGATCATGAAAAGTGATCACGCATTTTCCCCGATATCCCACAGGGATCCGGCTTTGAGGAGATGTAGAATGCAAGATATCCAACTTTTCTCTGGAAAGCGTAGCTGTACCCAAAATTTCACTATACGCCCCTGGAAGATATTTCTTATAATCAGAGAAAGGATAAAATTTTATTTTCACATTGGGAAGGGTAAATTTTTTGACGTCTTTTTCCCGCACGCGAAAGTCAAAAAACAGGACATATTCATTTTCCTTGTCCACCCTCAAAAGATGCCTGATTAACTGGTAAGTGTAATGCCCTACTCCGATGGCATCTCCTTTCTCGGGGTTCAAAATTGTTCTCGCGTCTATTCCTATTCTCATATATCTAAGCTTTTAGCTTGTAGGTTATAGCTTATAGATTTATATTTTTGTTCTAAGAAGCTAACCAGCTACAGGCTAATTTCTCGATTTTACATTTTTTCAGGTGAATTTACCCCAATAAGCTTCAACGTCTCCTTCATCACTATTCTAACAGCATTTATAAGATTTAGTCTAGCTTTTGAAGTCTCCGGATCATTCTCATCTAAAACGCGGTGGGAATCGTAGAAAGAGTGAAATTTATCAGCCAATTTTACCGCGTAGTGGGGCAATTTATGCGCTTCAAAATTTTTAGAAATGTCCTCTATCAGCTCCGGGAATTTATTAAGTTCTCTTATTAAATTTATTTCTTTCTCTTCACCTAGCATTTTTCCGTCACTTTTATTTTTTTCCTTAAATTCAAACTCTTCCGATTTTTTGAGAATGCTGGAAATTCTGGCGTGCGCATATTGGGCGTAAAAGACGGGATTCTTTTCTGATTTTTGAAGTGCCAAGTCTATGTCAAAATTAATATGGCTGTTCGGAGCATAAGATAAAAATATAAACCGTACCGCATCTTTTCCTACCTCTTCTAAAAGATCATCTAGGGCATAATAAACACCTTTTCTCTTGGACATTTTAAGTTCTTTTCCGTCTTTTATTATTCTAACCATTTGCGTAAGAATATATTTAAGTTTTCCTTTTTGCCCCAGAACATTTTCCGCAAAAGATTTCATCACCTCGGCTTCCTTGTGATGATCTGTTCCTTGAATGTTTATAAGACAATTATATCCCTTATTAAATTTTTCCTGATGGTAGGCAAAGTCCGTAACGATATAGGTCTTGTTTCCGTCGGATTTTATAATAACCCTGTCTTTGTCATCTCCGAATTCAGTAGATTTAAACCATAAAGCTCCGTCCTTTTCATAAGCTAATCCTTTATTTTTTAAAATTTCTACCACCTCCTCTGTTTTTTTCCTTTCATGAAGGCTTTTTTCCGAAAACCAATTATCAAAATTTATCCCCAGCTTTTCGCAAGAAGGCTTGATAAGACCCTCAAGGATTTCTCCCGCCGCCCAAATCCCAATCTCCTTGGCATTCTTCAATTCAGCAGATTTTTTCTTTTTCAAGTTTTCAATATATTCGCCTTTATATTGCGCCTCATTGTCTCCCAAAACAGAATGCCCCAAAATTTCTACTTGATTCCCAAAATCATTAACATAATATTCCCGCGTAACTTCATATCCAGATTTTTCCAAAATATTCGCGAGCGTGTCGCCCAAAGGTCCGCCCCTGGCATTACCGAGATGAATCGGTCCAGTGGGATTGGCAGAAATAAATTCCAAATTAACCCTCTTCCCCTTTCCACTTTCGTTATTTCCGAAATTTTCTCCTTCCTCATTGATTTTCTGGATAAGATTTGAAAAATATTCGGGAGACAGATAAAAATTTATATACCCGGGACCTGCAACTTCCACATTTTGAATGTTCTCATCCTTGATTTTATTCGAAATAAGTTTCGCGATCTCCATCGGTTTCTTTCCGGCTTTTTCCGAAAGAACTAGAGCTGTGTTGGTTGCATAATCTCCAAATTTTTCATCCTTTGGATAATCAACCTGAATTTCCCCAATTTCAAATTGAGGCAGCTTTCCTTCTTCCTGAAGCTCCAATACCGCTTCCTTTATTTTTTCCGCCAACTCTTTTCTCATGATTTAATTATATCACTTCTAATTATAAACAGTAATGGTGAATTCTCCTTTTATTTTTTCCGGATTTTTTTGGAAATATTCAATCACTTCGCCGATTTTTCCCCTAATAATTTCTTCAAACATTTTCGTCATTTCTTTCCCGATAATGACATTGATATTTTCGCTAAAACTTTTCAAAAGTTCCAGATTTTTAATTATCCTGTGGGAGGATTCAAAATATATTGCCGGCACATCTTGCGAAGCGATTTTTTTGAAAAATGTTTCTCGTCCTTTTTTGTGAGGAGGAAAGCCAAGAAATAAAAATTCCTTGAGATTAATTCCCGCAACGCTTATTATTATTCCAAGAGCTGACGGTCCTGGAATAGGAACGATTTTTATTTCCTCTTTCAAGACTTCTTCTATGAGTTTATTTCCCGGATCTGAAATTCCCGGAGTTCCTGCATCTGTTACCAAGGCAAGATTTTTTCCGTCTTTCAATTCTTTTATGATAAATTCGTTTTTTTTCAACCGGCTGTGTTCGTGATAGGAAACCAAAGGCTTCTTTATGCTATAATGATTGAGGAGTTTTTGCGTTACCCTAGTGTCTTCGCATAAAATCAAATCAACCTCCTTGAGAATACGCAAAGCTCTAAGAGTTATATCTTCCAGATTACCGATAGGAGTTGCAATTATATAAAGCATAATTTTATTTTTTATGATTTTAACTACTCACGCTCTTGCTGGAGCGGTTATCGGAAAAAATTTCGGAAATCCCCTGCTTATAATCCTGCTTTCAACAGTATCCCATTTCGCGATGGATAATTTGCGTCATGGAGAATATCTTAATCAAAGTTCGCCCCTTAGAAAAACATGGTGGAAAGTAGCATTAGATATCTTGATCGGATTAGGCATAATTTTTTCATTCATCTATTTCGCAAATCCCTCCGGCGAAAAATCTTTTAATATTTTCTTGGGATCATTTTTTTCAATGTTTCCCGATCTTTTGACTTTTCTTTACTGGAAAATGGGAATAAAATTCCTAAAACCCATTATTGATTTTCATTCAAAAATTCACCGCTATCCAAAATTTTCAAAAGAAAGAGAGTGGAACTTCAGAAATTCAATAAATGATATTATAATCTCACTAATATCAATCTGCCTTTTAATTGCCTTTTAAGCACTTTAAATTCCCAATATCCAATTCCTAATATCCAATAAAATTATAAATATCTAAATTCAAATTTTTTAATAATTTAAAATTTAGAAATTAATTGGAAATTGAAAATTGGTAATTGGAAATTCCGCTATAAGTATTTCCCCGTCCAACTTCTTTTGCACTTTTTAAGCTTTTCCGGCAATCCTTCAAACACCACCTCTCCCCCCTTATCTCCGCCTTCCGGGCCAAGTTCTATCGCCCAGTCGGAATTTTTAATGACATCTAAATTATGCTCCACTACCAATACTGTATTTTTTCTTTCCACCAAATCATTTAAAACCTGAAGGAGCTTTTGCACATCTTCAAAGTGGAGACCGATTGTCGGTTCATCCAAGATATAAAGGGTTTTTCCGGTTGATTTTCGGGCAAGCTCGGCAGAAAGCTTAATTCTCTGCGCTTCCCCTCCGGAAAGATCCGTCGCGCTTTGCCCCAATTTCAAATATCCCAACCCCACTTCTTCCATGGTCTTAAGCTTTTCGGCAATCAACGGAAACTTGGAAAAAAACCTCAAGGCAAAGCTCACGTTCATATCCAAAACTTGCGCCACATTATATCCCTTATATTCAATTTCCAAAGTTTTTTTGCTGTATCTGGTTCCACCGCAGGCTTCACATTTCACATAAATATCGGGAAGGAGATGCATTTCTATTTTCCGCTGCCCTTCTCCCTGGCAAATTTCGCAGCGTCCACCCCTCATATTAAAACTGAATCGGCTGGCGGTGTATCCCCGGCTTTTGGATTCGGGAAGGTCGGCAAAAATGTCCCGGATATGTGAAAAAACCCCTGTATAAGTCGCAGCATTGGAGCGGGGCGTTCTTCCAATCGGGCTTTGATCAATATTAATCACCTTGTCAATATTTTCCAGGCCTTTTATTTTTTTGTACTTGCCCGGATCAGCCTTGGCTCCATAAAAATGTTTGGAAAGAGCCTTGGCTAAAATGTCATTTACTAAGGTAGATTTTCCCGATCCGGAAACTCCGCAAATGGAAACAAAATTACCAAGAGGAATTTTAATACTGATATTCTTTAGGTTGTTTTCCGAGGCACCAATTACCTCAATGTGCTTGTTTGGTTTCCGCTTTGAATTTTTTCTTATCTGCACTTTCTTTTTCTGCAAAAGATAGTCCGCCGTCAAAGTTTTGGAGCGTGAAAGCTTTTTAAAATCTCCGGAAAAAATAACTTCCCCGCCTTCTTCTCCAGCTCCAGGACCCATATCTATGATCCAATCGGCAGCTCTGATTATTGATTCATCGTGTTCGACGATTATCATTGAATTTCCCGCCTCCTTAAGAGATCTAATTGTTCTGATGAGCTTTTCCGTATCCCGGCTGTGAAGCCCGATGGAAGGCTCATCCAAAACATAGATAATACCCATAAGTCGGGCGTTAATCTGCGAAGTTAGCCGGATTCGCTGCGCTTCCCCTCCGGAGAGAGTAACCGAGCTTCGTGCAAGATTCAAATATTCCAGCCCGACATTTTCCAAAGCACCGATACGCGACATGATTTCTTTGGTCAGGGGATGAACAACCTTTTTTTCGCTTTCACTTATTTCCCAGCGGGAAGCTTCGGAAAAAAATTTCTGTAGGCTCAGAATGTCCAGATTGACAATATCGTCTATGGATTTGTTGTTAATTAGCACAGAAAGATATTCTTTTTTTATTCTTTTTCCCCTGCAAAGAGGGCAGGTTTCGCAAATCATGTATTTTTCAATTTCCGACCGCAAATAATCGGATTTTGCTTCCCGGTACTTTTTCTCCAGAAGCGGAATAACCCCCTCGAATGAAAATGAAATTCTTCCCACTCCACCCATATCATTTATCTTTTCCTCCAATTTTTTTCCCGGCAGACCATAAAGAATAATATCGAGATCTGAGGGCTTTAGCTTTCTAACTGGAACCTTAAGAGAAAATCCGTATTCTTTTGCCAGTGCGTTAAGAGCGGAAAAATTGACCGAGTTCCCGCCTCTTCCTTCTGATTTATTCCACGGCTTAATCGCTCCCTCCAGCAATGAAAGATTCTTATTGGGAATTACAAGCTCCGGATTAACTTTAAGCTTAAATCCCAACCCCAAGCATTCCGGACAAGCTCCTTCCGGGCTATTAAAAGAAAAATGGCGCGGAGTAATTTCCTTAACTCTCATTCCACAGGAAGAGCATACAAAATCCTGGTTAAAAATGCGGCTTTCTTTTCCGTCTATCCAGATCATGACAGAGCCGAAGCTTAGCTTGAAAGAAGTTTCAATGGAATCAATGATTCTTTCCCTATCAAAATTTTTCCGGCTGGTAATAAGCCGGTCAATTACTACTCCGACTTCATAGGGAATGTCGTTGTTGCTAATAAGGAGCGCTTCGGAAATAGCCATTACTTTTCCACTTAAAAATATCCTCGCGTATCCCCAATTCCCCACTTGGCGCAAGATATTTTTTATGTTTTTTTCTTTTTCAACCAAGTCTTTGAGCGGAGCTATTATTGCAACTTGGCTTTTCTCCGGAAGAAGTACGATTTCCTCGGCGATCTCCCTAGAGTTTTTTTTCTGCATCAAACTACCGCAATAAGGGCAATGAATTCTGCCTGCTTTTGAGAAAAGAATACGGAGATAATCATAAATTTCTGTAAGCGTTCCCACTGTTGAACGCGGACTCCGGCTAATGCTTTTTTGGTCAATGGCCACCGTAGGACTTAAATTTTCTATCTTATCCGCGTCCGGCTTAGCTCCGACGTCCAAGAAATTTCTTGCATAAGAAGAAAGGCCTTCCATATATCGGCGGTTCCCTTCGGCATATATGGTATCAAAAGCCAATGAAGACTTTCCAGATCCGGAAAGTCCGGTTATTACCACCAGTTTATTTCTGGGGATATCGACATCCACAGCCTTAAGGTTGTTGGTTCTCGCTCCTCTGATTATTATCCAATCTCTGCCTTTTGAGTTTCTATCGCGCTTTTCCATGGCTATTAAAGATTATAAAGTCATTTAGAAAATTATAGACCACTTTTTTCAAATTGTAAAGCGACGCATATAAAAAGCCTTCAGTAATAAAAGCTTTCCGCAAGATATCTTTTTTATTAAAGCCTGCTAAGTGATAATTTATTCCAGAAATCCTTTCTTCCTCAATTTTTTATGATAAGTAATGGCGAATCGGTGAACTTCATCCATAATGATTTTTATCAATTTTTTATCCCCTAGCACATGTTTTAATTCTAAGAAGGAAAGTTTATTATTTATGATTCTTATTTCCTGATTTTTCCTTTCCGGACCTTTGGCAACTGCCGCAATCGGAATATTCAAAGAAAATTCCCTAAGAACTTTTGTTCCCATATTGAGATGCCCTAATCCTCCGTCAAGAAGGACAAGATCCGGTAATGGCCAATTATTCTTGAATCTGCGAGTTAAAATTTCTTTCATCATTCCAATATCATTAGCTCCTTCAATCGTTCTGATTTTGAATTTCCGGTATTGTGATTTTTCGGCCGCATTTCCTTTGAAAACCGCCATCGTTCCGACTGCATATTTTCCGGAAATATCAGAAACATCATAGGCTTCTATTCTTATTTCCCGGTAATCTATGTTCTTTTCTTTATCGCGTGTGTCATGCTGCATATCATTTAAGATCAGAGCCATATCCCGAATATGCTTCAGGGAAAAAATTTTATCTCGCAGAATTTTAGCTTTTTCGAAATCTTCCTTTTTCGCAGATTCTCTCATTTCTTTTTCCATTTTTTTTATAAGTCCCCCTTTCTTCCCCTCAAGAATCATTTTTATGCTTCTGATATTTTGAAGGTAATCCTCCCTGGAAATCGCTTTTGCATACGGTCCCGGGCACAATCCGATCTGGAAATCCAGGCAACCCTTTTCTGTTTTTTTGTCATTCAGATGGAAAGGAAAAACCTTGCGCAAAATTTTTAATGCTGTTTCTATCTGTCGCTTGGACGTATAGGGACCGAATGTTTTAACATAATGAATTTTTTTATTTCCGTGCTTTATTTTTTTTACCTCTTTGAGATCAGTTTCCCGAACTATCAAAAATTTTGGAAATTCTTCTTTGGTAAGAATTATATAGGAAAAGGATTTATCATCCTTGTCTTTGATGTTATACGGCGGTTTAAGATCCTTAATCAGATTGGCTTCCAAAATAACTGCCTCCAGAACTGAATCGGTTTCTATTGTTTCCAAATATTTGGCTTTTTTCATCAAGGATGGGATTTGTCCTCTGGCGTCCGTTCCGGAAAAATACGACCGCACCCTTTCCCGAAGCACCGCTGCTTTTCCCACATACAAAACCCGGCCAGATTTATCCTTGAATATGTAAACGCCAGGATTTTGGGAAATATCCTTTATCTTATTTTTTATATTATTTCGAGCCATTTTTTCATTTTATGCCCAATTCCGAAATTTTTTCCCCAAACTTTTTAATTATTTTCGGACCTTGGGGCTTGGGAAGGAAAATAAGAGACTGGTCGGAAGCCTTGATATAACTTCCTTCCAAAAAAGTAAGCGGATTTTTTTGTATTTTTTCCTTTTCTATTTTACGCAACAAGTTTTCTAAAAAATCAGGGCTAAAAATAAATTCACCGAGAGATCTTATTTTTTTTGAAAAAACACTGTCTTTGACGATTTTTAGAATCTTGTTTTCTTCCAAGTCATAATTAGCCTTAAAATCCGCAATCCAGGAATTTTTTTCCTGAAAATCCCTGTACAGCTTTTCTCCAAAAAGCGGAAAGGCGAAAAAATACTCTCCCGAGGAAAACAAATCTTTCTTTTCTATCTCCAAGAATTTTTCAGTTAGAAAATAATTAAGACATATCCTGTCCTTTATTTTCCCGCCATGCCTTCTTTTCCCAATTATATGAAGAAGTGTGGAAATTAATAGCCTCCCTGTCCAAATTTTCCCCGATTTAAAGACAATAAGCAAATCCCAATCGCTTTTCTTGTTTGCATTTTTCATTGCCAACTTTCCCGTAACAGCCACCATTCTCACAAAGGGCATGAAGCGTAAAAAGAAAGCCGTTTTTCTAAGTCTCTTTATCTTACCGTAGGCTATTTTGTTTCCCTTGATCCTTCTCTCAACCAATTCTTTCTTTCCTCTAAGAAAATAAAAACCCCTGAACTCTTCAATATATTTTCCCATTTCTTTTCCATCAAGTTCGCAAACTATTTCCTTTAGAACGGCCCCGCTTCCTTGTCTGTCGTCTACTGAAACTTTAATACTGATCAAATGCTTCCAAACTTCAAAAGCCGTGAGCGGATAATTAAGTCCGTCATAATAAACGACTGTTTCTAAGATATTTTTCTGAACTAGGGAAAACATCAGCTGTTTTTCATCCTATAATTCATCGTGTCTTCAAGAAGAATCCCTATTATTGTAGCAATGGGAATGGCAAGAATGGCTCCCATGGTTCCTCCGATTTTTGCCCCAATGAGCAAAACCAGAATTACTATTATCGGATTAAGCCCCACTGTTTTTTTCATTATCTGGGGAACAATAACATTATTTTCCAGCTGTTGGATTATCACATATCCTCCTAAAACCATAAATCCGGTAGCCGGAGAAATAAAGAATCCGATAATGGTAGCAATAACTGTGGAAATAATCGGACCCAGATAAGGCACGATTTCCAAGATCCCTCCAATTACGGCCAAAATCAAAGCATAAGGAACACCCAAAATGGAGAGAACAATATAATAAAGTATGAAAATTATAAGCATTAGAAGGAGCTGACCCTGAAGCCACTTTCCCACTTTTGTCTTAACTCTTTCCGCCAGAGAAACGGCATATTCCCGACGACTGGCCGGGACAAATGAAGAAACGAATTTCTGCATCCCGTCTTCCTCAACAGATAAATAAAAAACAAGGGAAAGAACTATAAGAAAAGAGAAGAATCCCGAAAAAACGCCGATAGTTTTGGAAAATATATTTGCCGAGCCTTCCGTTATTTTACTTCCTAGATCGCCCAAAATATTAGCGTCCTGCATCTCAAATCCGAAAGTCCCCAAAAATTTTTCTATCCCTCCGTAAGTTTTCAGAAAAGCTTCCGTATATCTGGGAAAATTTTCAGAAAAATCCTTGAATTGATTTACCAAAGAAGGAATGAGAAATGAAAATAATAATCCGACCAGAGTAAACAGCAAGAGATAGATGACCAGCACTGAAAACGATCTGGGAATTTTTTTTCTTTTCAGAAAATCTACGGTCGGTTCGATAGCAGCTACGATGATAAGTGAAATAAAAAGTATCACAATAACATCCCGGATGAGATATAAAAACCAGATCCCCAAAATAATGAAGATTGCCTTAATAATCGTTTGCGGAGATATTTCAAATTGTGTCTTTTCCATAAAATTAAAAGTTTAAAATTTTAATTAGCTCTTTTTCATTATCATGAGGACCGATTACCGCCAAATTAATTTTTTTATTTTGAAATATGTCTTTCGCCACGCGCTGGATATCATTGGGCGTAACCGCGTCAATTCTCCTAAAAATTTCTTTCATTGTCATGATCTCATTTTCCATTAATTCCTGCTCAATAAAAAACATGGCCACTTCGTCCGATGATTCAAAGCCCATTACCGCTTTTCCTCTTATGAAATCCTTCGCTTTTTGAAGCTCTCTTGAGGAAACTTTTTGAGCAGCTATTTTTTTGTACTCGTTCAGGATAACTTCTACGGTTTTTTTAAGATTCCCGTGATCTACTCCCGATTGGGTTGCCAAATAACCGCAATCTCGATAGCTCTCTTTTTGCGTTTTCACATAATATGCCAGCCCCCTTCTTTCCCTAACTTCCATAAACAGCCGGCTACTCATATTTCCGCCTAGTATTATTGAGATCAGCGATAACACAAACCTGTCTTTGTGGCCCATCGGATAAGCCCTCGCTCCTAGAACGAGGTGGGTCTGTTCTGTATCTTTATATTTTACTCTAACTTCAGGCTTTTTTTGGCTTTCTCTTACTTTATTAAAGGATATCTTCTTTCCCTTTCTCATCCCTGAAAAATATTTGCTAACTTTTTTAATAGCGCTTTTCTCATCTATATTCCCCGCAATACAAATTACCGTGTCGTTCGAGACATAGAATCTGTTTATGTAATCAATAAAATCTTTTCTTTCTAAGGATTTAAGTGTTTTTTTGTAGCCGATGATTTCCCTTCCCAGTTCGTTTCCGTCATAAAGGAGGGTTTCAAAAACATCCCCGATGCTCATTAGGGGAGTATCTTCATACATATTAAGTTCTTGAATAATCGTCCCCCGCTCGCGATCTATTTCTCTTCTTTCTATTTTTGAATTGAGATATATGTCGGAAACGACATCCAGTGCTTTTTCAAAATGCTTGACATCGACTTTGGCATAATATCCAGTTTTGTCCTTTGAAGTGAAAGCGTTATATTCTCCTCCGACAGAATCAAGCTCTTCTGAAATCGCGAGCGTATTGGGGCGCTTTTTCGTTCCCTTGAAAAACATATGCTCAATGAAATGGGAAAGTCCGGCTTCTTTTTCAGTTTCATATCGGGAGCCGACTCCTACCATGACCACAATAGTCACGGTCTGCGTTCCTTTCATGGGAACAGTAATGGTTCTTAGTCCATTTTTTAAAACGGTCTTTTTATAATCCATAGATCCTGAATATTTTCCTAATTATTAAATTTATCTTCCAGATAATTTTTTAATCCGTCAATGTTTATTCTACTCTGTTCCATTGTGTCCCTATCCCTGACTGTAACCATACTGTCTTTTATTGTATCAAAGTCAATAGTCAAACAATAGGGAGTTCCGATTTCATCTTGCCGACGGTATCTTTTTCCAATGTTTCCATTATCATCAAACTCACACATATAGGAAGACTTCAAGGAATCATACACCTCTTTTGCCTTAGAAACAAGCTCTGGCTTGTTTTTGAGAAGCGGAAAAACAGCAATCTTGATTGGAGCAATTTTCTTGTCAAACTTCATCACCACCCTCATTTCCCCGTTAACATTTTCTTCATTATAAGCGGAGAGCATAATTGCCAGCATTGCCCGATCTACTCCTAAACTCGGCTCAATGATATGAGGAAAATATTCTTCGTTTGTTTCCGGATCCTTATATTTTATATTATGCTTTTTAAGATCATAGTCAGTACGATATGCAAGACCAAATAGTTCTTTTCTTCCAAAAGGATATTCAAATTCAATATCAATCGTTCGTTTGGAATAATGCGCCCGCTCGCCATCCGGAATTTCATGGAAAAACAATTTTTTTTCATCTATTCCCACCGCTTTCATCCACTTTTTGATCTCCTCAAGCCACATTTCAAATTTTTCTTTCCAGTCGTCTTTTTCGGGATTAAAAAAATATTCAATTTCCATCTGCTCAAATTCCCGCGTGCGAAAAATGAAATTTCCCGGAGTTATTTCATTGCGGAAAGCTTTTCCAATCTGTCCCACTCCGAAAGGAATTTTTTTTCTGGCAGTATCGGTTAGATTTTTGAAATTGACGAAAATTCCTTGCGCTGTTTCCGGACGGAGATATGCTTCCGCGGAAATATCCTCCGTCGGACCGAGAAAAGTTTTCATCAAACCGCTGAAGGGCCGAGGAAGAGTTGTTTCCCCTCCGCATTCCGGGCATACTCCCTCAATATCCTCCGCTCTAAAGCGCCTGTGGCACTTTTTGCATTCGGTCAGCGGATCTTTGAATTCTTTAATGTGTCCGCTTGCTTCCCAAACTTTTGTATTCATTATTATCGCCGCGTCCAGGCCGACCATATCGCCCCGTTCTTTTACGAAAGTTTTCCACCAGTATTGCTTGATGTTATTTTTAAGTTCCGTTCCATACGAACCGAAGTCCCAAGAATTCGCCAGCCCGCCATAAATTTCCGATCCCGGGAATACAAATCCCCTTCTCTTGCAAAGAGAAACGATTTTTTCCATTAAACCGTTATTTTTTTCCTTATTTTGAGGCATAAATCAAAAGAAAATTAACTTTTTAAGCTGGTTTTATTATATCCGTAATTTCCATAAATGGCAATAAAAAAACTCCGCAGAAACAAAGGCAGAGTACGGGCTTTGAAGATTATCTAAATTTACTTTAGCTTTTTTATCACTTCTTTAAATTTATCTCCCCGATCAAACTCATTGAGGAAAAGTCCGAAGCTGGCGGCACCTGGAGAAAGCAGGACAACGTCGCCTGATTGGGCTAATTTTCGGGCAGATTCAACTGCTTTTTCCATTGAATCAACAATTTCCGCATTTTGAAACTTTTCTTCGGTAGAATTTTTTCTTATTTCAGCGATTAATTTTTCAGTAGCAGTGCCTTTGATTAAAATTAGATTCTTAACCTTTTTTGTTATTTCTTTTCCGAATTCGGCAAAATCCAATTTTTTATCTGTCCCTCCAGCAATAAGAACGATCGGCTCGGAAAAAGAATTGAGCGCGCAGATTACTGCGTCCGGAACAGTCGCTGCCGTATCGTTATAAAATTTTACCCCTCCAATTTCCCGCACAAACTCCAGCCGATGCGGAATCCCTTTGAAAACTCCCGCACATTTTTTAATTCTTTCGAATGGAATTCCAAATGCATAAACCGCTCCGATCGCCGCCATCATGTTGAAAATATTATGAACGCCTTTTATTTTCATATTTTTTAGCTCCATCATTTTTTTCGCATCAATTCCGTTATTCAGATAAATCGCCCCGTCTTCAATAAAAATAGAATTTCCCTCCTTAAGCGGATTTTCGGAAAACTTAATTATCTTTGCCGAAGATTCTTCCGGAAATTCGCGGGCTACTTCACTATCATTATTTATCACCAGCCAATCACTATTTTTTTGATAAAGAAAAATGTTCTTTTTATCAGCGACGTAATCTTTCATTGATTTATAATAATTCAAATGATCGGGAAGAATATTTGTGACAACGGAAATGTACGGACTTGATTTTATTCTGCCCAAAGCCGAGAGTCTCCAGCTGGAAAGCTCAAAAATAACTACTGAATTCTTCTCAAGTAAATCCAGCCTGTTAAGGACCGGAATTTGCCCTACTCCCACCCTCACTGGATTTTTCCCGCAAGCCCTCAACATCTCATAAATCATTGTTGAGGTCGTTGTTTTACCCTTTGTTCCAGTTATTCCAATAATTGGATTTTTGCACAGCTTAAAAAACAGGCTGGAATCCATTTCCACTGGAACATTATTTTTCAAAGCCAACTTTACATTCTGATTGCTCCAAGGAACAGCCGGATTTTTCACCACCATATCAACCTTGGTAAAATCTTCCGACCTATGCTGTCCCAAAACATATTCCACATTCTTAAGTCCATTAAGCTTTTCAAGGGAAGACTTGAGTTCTTCTTTTGTCTTGAGATCCGTGACGATAACTTTGGCTCCTTTTTTTGACAAAAACTCAACAACGCCAATCCCCCCGCCGTGAAGGCCAAGTCCAAAAACCGTTACTTTTTTATTTTTGAAGAAATCTAAATCCATAATAAGACACCAAGCTACGAATGCATACGAACGCTGCGAATAAATATATTTCGGGTCATTCGCATGCAATTCGTGTCATTCGGATCGCTACTATTTATCAAAAAGACTGAAGATGGTTTTCTTTTCATTTCTGATCATTCTTCCCGCCTTTGCATCCTCATAGTTTCCGCCACTAATAACTATCTTGCCGTTAATTATTACCCATTCTATTCCCTTGCTGTATTGATATGGATTGTCAATTGTCGCAAGATCTTTTATATTCTCCGGGTCAAACACTACTAGATCAGCAAAATTTCCTTCCTTTATTATTCCCCTTCTTTTAATGTTGAATTTTTTGGCGGGCTTCCCTGTAACTTTACTCACTGCCTCTTCCCAGCTCAGGGTCTTGCTCTCCCTAACATACTTAGCAAAAAATTTCGGAAAAGAACCGAAATTCCTGGGATGTACAAGTTCTCCCGTTTCCTTGTGGGTAATGTCATACCCCGAACCGTTTGAAGCGATAATGGAAAATGGGTTCCTGATTCCTTTTGAAACATTTTTTTCGCTTAAGACATCTGCTATTGTTATTACCCGACCTTCACTGGCAATTAGAATATCAATTAGCGTTTCCTCTACTGATTTTCCCTGCGTTTTAGCAATATCCACTATTTTCCTTCTATTCAACGTTTTGTCAAGAGGAGAGATGGAAATCATAACCTTAGAATAGTCAAAAGAATCCGCCTTCATTCCTCTAATAACTTCTTTTCTTATTTTCGGATCCTTGAGTTTTCCGATCATTAATTTTTTTCCTCCTTCCGCCACCCAATCAGGAAGAAAAACATAAAGCACCGATCCTGTTTCAGTATAAGGATAAATATCAAAGCTGACTTCTAAATTATCCATTCTTGCAGTTTCAATAAGATTCAACGCTTCTTCCATTAGGTGCCAATTTTTTGATCCGATTGCCTTTAGATGGGAAATATGCAAACTAACCCCGGTTTTTTTTGAGACTTTTATTGCCTCTTCCACCGCACTGATAAGCTCTTGAGATTCCCCTCGCACATGGGTAGTATACACGCCATCAAAATCTTTTACCACCTCCGCTAACTCATAAATTTCTTCGGCTGAAGCAAGCTTAGCATGCGTGTAAATAAGACCCGTGGAAAAACCAAGCGCCCCTTCTCTCATTGCATCCCGAAGCATTCTTTTCATTTTTCCCAATTCATTCCCGCTAAGACTTCTTACTTCATCTCCGATAAGCCCTCTTCTCATGGTGGCGTGACCTGCCAAAGTTCCAAAATTAACCGGTAATTTTCTTTTTTGCATTTCATCCAAGAATTCTCCCATCCGCAACCAATTAAGACTCACTTTTTTTATGTCCGCCCACTTCTGAATAGTTCGAATAATGTTCTCATTTACCAGAGGAGCAAGCGAGGAGCCGCAATTTCCTCCAATAATGGTTGTAATTCCCTGATAAATCAGGCTCTCCAATCGCGGACTCAGAAAAATCCTCCAATAGGTGTCCGAGTGATTATTAACGTCAATGAAGCCTGGGGAAACATATTTTCCGGAAGCGTCGATAATTTTTTCCGCGTGCTCACTTTCAAGATTGCTGATTTCCTTAATTTCGCTTTCTTTTATTCCAACATCGGCCCGATACATCCTATCTCCCGTTCCGTCTATCACGATTCCGTTTTTTATTATGATGTCGTACATTTTTTGTTTTTATTTAATACGACGCTGATCCGCGAACGTATACGAATACCACGAATATTAAATAGTAAATCTCAAATCTATTTCGTATCATTCACATGTAATTCGTGCTTTTTGTGTCGCTACTATAATATTAAATCTTCTGCTACTGTTTGGCAAATTTAATTTTTATGTTAAAATCCCTTACAAAGGATATTTTAAAAATAAGGGCTTATAGTATAGTGGTAATACATCGCATTCGCATTGCGGAAACGTGAGTTCGATTCTCACTAAGTCCACTAAAGTCGGGGTTTCCCCCTAACAGGGGATCACCCGCAAGGGTGACAATTCCCAGTATCTCCACAAAAACTCAAATTTTAGTGCGGGGCGAGTTGCGGAAACGTGAGTTCCCTGCCTGCCGGTAGGCAGGGATTCTCACTAAGTCCACCAATAAAAAAACTCCCTTACTTGAATAGGGGAGCTTTTTAAATTCAAAATTTCCCTACTTATCCCATCCGTTCATCATTATACCGAGATCCTTTGAGTTTACCGTTCCATCGGTGTTGACATCGGCAGGAGAGGATTTGGTTTGGAGCCAGTCTGCTTTTAGATTCAGGAAATCAGAGATGGTGTATTTTACTTCGGGAACAGGCGCAGAATTTACAACAAGCGTAAGAGATTTAGAAGCCGACTTTTGGGGAGAGGACGAATCCTTGGCTTCAATGGTAAAATTATAAGTTCCGGCTTCGGACGGGGTTCCGGAAATAATTCCAGCGGAAGAGTTAAGCGTTAAGCCGGCAGGTAAAGAACCGGAAGAAATTAACCAAGTATGGGGAGCAGTTCCTCCGATAACAGAAAGGGTTTGGGAGTAGGCGGCACCAGCTTGAGCGTTGGGCAATATTGTCGTACTTATTCCAAAATAATCGCCGACATTTACCGAAACAATATTGGACATGCCACTGACATTTTCTGAA
This sequence comes from uncultured Bdellovibrionales bacterium, assembly GCA_964440305.1. GTDB lineage: Bacteria > Patescibacteriota > Minisyncoccia > Moranbacterales > JAKLHP01 > CAYTRS01. The sequence goes on along the minus strand of CAYTRS010000001.1, from coordinate 74,417 downwards.
TCATCCCAGGTTCTAATGGCAAAATAATAAATGCCAGGCTCTAAACTAGATATGTTAAATTCCTCTTTTGTTCCAGCGCTTCTGGGAGCAGGTTCGTTCTTTGCATTTTCAGCCGCCCAAAAAGCTTTGTGGCGGGAAAGGGTTTCTTGAGCATATTCGTGCCACTGAGCCACTGTATCGGGAACTTGGTTCATATCCGGCCAGTCATTCACCCATTCTACGATTTCTGACCCTTTAGAATATTTAATCTGGTATTCTTTGGCCGTGCCAGATTTGTCGTCGTCCCCTACTGCAGTCCAGCTTAAATTGATAGTACCCGGATTTGATCCAGTCGTAGCAGATAAGTCGGTTATTACTCCCGGTTCAGTCATATCGGAAGAAGGGAATTTAAGTTCTTGCCAAGCCATAGTAAAAATATTGGCTTTATCTAAACCGTTGTAGGCGTTATGCTCGCTTAAATCTTTGAGAATTGGACGCATATAATCAAAGTGGCTGTGATGATAAACCCAAGCTAAAATATTGGCTGTATAATGAAATGGCCAGCCTCCCGAATGCGGCCAAGGAGTTCCGCCAGAAGCATAGTCCCCCCAGCCATAGGACCAAGGCCAATACTTGTCCGCTGGATATTTGGGAGCATACCTTCCCATGCATTCTCCCATAAATACCAGCGCGTCTCGCGCTTCTTCGTCTCCGGAAATTTCAAAATACTTTATTAAGCCTGAAGTAATATTACCAATCATAAACCACTTGTGACTAGAACTGGCGTGGGAAAAATCAGGATCATAAAATCCTTCCACAGCTTGAGAATGCTCGGTTATGAAACCCATATCATTAGTGCCTACCTGCATTGGATCGGTAATGTTTGCTGGCTGGCCGATGGGCGATCTCATAATCGCATTTCTGACTCCGTGCATAAATAAGCGAGCTTCTTCTCTGTACGTTTCGTTTCCAGTAAGCTCGTAAACTTGAGCGATTGGGAAAATGGGAAAACCATCGTATCTGGCAGTAATAATCCAATCAGGATTATCGAGATTGCTTTCAAGCTGACTTAGATCGTCTACTGGATATTTCAACTTATTTCCGCAACGCTGAACATCACTGTTACCCAGGATCATGTTATAAAAGTCCGCGACATGGCAATACATCGATCCTCTTGCTCCCTGCGCAAGGTCTATCATCGATTGTTTACTAGCTTCTTCGCCAGTAAAAAGATAATGCTCCAAGAGCTGGAATTGCGGAATATGGCCGGTGTCCAAGTTATTAAACATCACTTCATAATGGTCTGGGCTCTTATGGATAAAATTAACACCATCACCAGGTCCATAAAGCCAGATGCGCGCTCCGAAGGGATTTAAGCCGTTTGAAGTATAAAATTCTGGCGGGCCGTCACCTCCATGGTTCTTCCAGTGAAGAGGCGCCAAATCATTTGTCCAAAGCGCTTTAGATTCAAAATATTCAAATTCATCAATGTCTCCAGAAATTAAGTATTTAAAGATTTCAGGATACTGATTCCAATGACCACCGGCATCATTGAAATTTGTTATCCAGCCATAGCTATTCCAGCCAACATCAATGCCGTCAAGTACATCCTTGCCATAAGGCAAAGAGTTCGTTCCACGAGAAATGCTGTCTGGCGCTCCAAATCCCCAATCAAAAGCATCGGTAGTGGAATACCAATCAGAAGGGGCAAGTGCTGTCAACCTTCTGTCTCTGGTTTTCGAAAATTTGCCGATTTCATTTTCCGAAATATTGTTTTTATGAAAATTAAGAAATATCTTATGAGTTTTCTGCTGACCTAACTCCAAAAAATATGCCAGTTTAAATTCTTCCGGAAGCAATTTTAAGTTTATGGAATTATCAGAATTGATTTTAATTCCCTTGGGAAAATTCTGCCAAAAATCTTCAACCGCGACAGTCACACCAAAATTTCCATTGGATACGTCCAGCGCGCCGGAAGCTTTGTTGCCTGCCGATGTTTCCTGTCCATTATTGTATACTTTATATCCCCGAAAGGTTACACCAGGAACAACGGCACCGGTAGCATCATTGATAACTCCTCCGCCAGTCGGATGAACCCAATGGCTCTGGACTTGATGGGAAGTATCCTGCCAATGGTCTCCCCCACTGGAATCCTGGTAAAGCAAAATGTCATTGCCAGTTGTACCAGAATAATAATTATCTCCTCCCAGAATATAATTGACACTACCGGCCATATTTGGCTTAAGATTTAAACCTAATTCTTCAAAAGAAGGCACGTAATAATCCTTTTGTGTATCATAAACGTTCATTCCAGACTCTGGAGCCGATTCAATCCGATAATCAACACGTACGTCGCTTTTGCCGGCATAGAAAAACAATCTGGCCGTGTATTCATACAAGCCTTTGGGATCCCCGCCTGTCGGAGTTAAATGTTTTCCGTTCACTTTAATTACCGTCCTTAGGGGTCCGCTCTCCTCTATACTGGAAGAAAGATATCCCTGGGAAGCATAATATTTTTCTCCCGCATGGTAATTTGCTCCTATGGAAGAATCTGACCAATCCCGGGCGGTGGCATAAAATCCGCTATTCTGATCGGAGACCAGCACCTTTTCACCATCGGAAAAAATTTTATCATCATTAAAATCTACCCAGGCATTGTCAAACAATTTAAATCCGTTCTTGGAAATTTCAAATTTGGCTGTTCCGGTATTTACGGTATATTTTCCGCTTTGGTCGGAAACGGAAAGATTGGCAGCGGCGGCATTGCCTCCGCCTTCATCAGTAAGGTGATAAGTGGCTGTTCCATTGGCGCTTACGTTAGCTTGAAAATCCACCAGCAGCCATTTTATCGGACAGGAAGAATCTTGAGGTCCGCAAGCCCACCTGGTTAAAACTTTAAATTGCGCCGGCACAGTATTCCCGTTCGAATCTTCTATTCTAAAATCTTCAATTGACTTAATATTAACCGATTTGGGAATGGGCACTCCAGAAGTCACCGGATCACCTACCCTTTCAAATCCGGCATAATCCTTAACCTCCAAGGGAACATCCAGAGATCCTTTAGCTGAAGCGGTAGGAATTTCATCTTTACCATCTCTAGATATTGAAAGATAAAATCCTTCTGCAAAAAGCACCAGAAGCAAGACAATGATTATTTTCTTTAACATATGTTTATAAAAAATATTAATTGCACGCTCCACTTGCTCATTATTATCCCGAGGTCTTTGGAGTTTACCGTTCCATTAGTGTTGATATCAGCAAGAGAGTCTTTCGTTTTAAGCCAGTGTGCTTTAAGGTTCAGGAAATCAGAGTTAGATTATTTCACTCTAATTGTAACGGTTTTTGTTTTTGTGTTTCCTGCCTTGTCATAGGCTTTGATCTTCAATATATGAATTCCTCGCGACATATCCATTGGAACATAGATATGCTGCCTTTTTGTCTTTACTTTCTTTTTTCCTCCAAATGTTACCCTGTAATGAGAAATTTTTTCATTGTCAGTTCCTTTCCACCAAATTTTATCTCCTCTATTCTTTGTCAAATATGACGGAATGGAAATTTTTGGCTTTTTCTTGTCTTTCTCTTCTTCTTCCTCATCATCATCCTGCGTTAACGTAGCTGGAGCAGGTGATGGTGTAGGTGTAGGCGTGAGTAAAACTGGTTCCTGATAATCACAAGCCTCGGATGAAGGTTCCGGATTATTCGGCGTGCAGAAAGTATCTTCGATAGAAATTTCCCTGGTTTTTGTTCCGTTTGCTTGGCAGGCACTCCATTCCCCATAAGCATACTGGCAAGCCGGGGCTTCGCAGGAACGTTGGATAGGCTGCGCGTCTTGAGATGAAATGGTGCATCCTTCCGGTTCAACGGTCACTGTTCTGGTTTGCAGTCCCTCATTATATTCGGAAGATGAAGGATTATCTTGACAAGCGCCCCATTCTCCATAGCTAACTTGCGCACATGCTTTTGTATTGCTTGCAACCTGGCAATACTCTGAGGTTTTCGGATCTCCTGAAGCAACATAGCAATAATCGGCATCTTCATTGAGTTCAGCGGTTCTGGTTCTTATTCCGTTTAAGCTGTTTTGATTCTCCACAGATTCTTTGTCTGGCAAGCATTCGCTCCAGCTCCCATAATTATAACTGCAGACTGGCAAATCACATTGTCTTTCAGTCGGCCATTCTTCAGAATTTTGCAGGCTGCATTTTTCCGGACTAACTACCAATGATCTGATCTGCTTTCCCTTGGTTGGTTCAGTTTGTTCGGGATCACGTGCGCATTCTGACCACTCCGTAGCTGTAACATTTAAGCAGGCCGGAGCCGGACAAGACTGGGCGACTTCTTCTTCCGGAGGATTGCCGTCACAATCTGCCGGCACTTTAGAAATTACGCTTCTGATCTGGAAATATCCACCTTTATGTGAATCATAGGTACAATTTCCCCATTCGCCATAAGTAAAGGAAGTGCAAGCCGGATTATTGATAATTATGGTTTCCGGAACAACGGCTGTAAGAATGTCTTTTCCTGTCGCATCGTCCAAAATCACATCTGAATCATCGTAGCTTCCTTGAGATGTGTAAGCGAGACTGATAATTGAACCTTCAGTTTTTTTGAGGGCTTCAAAAACCAAGGAGGCAACTGTTGCGGAATCACTGTTTATTCCAGGTGTCGGCTTGGAAATTGTTATGCTGATGCTGCCATTTTCAGGAGTGTCGCTTATTATTTCGCAGGGATTACCCTGATTGGCCTGCATGCATTCATTGTTTCCCAAAACAGCAAAGGAAGATTCAGCCGTGTTCCATCCTATCAGTTTTAGTTCCTCCTTGTTATAATTAACCACTGCTTTCACCGCCACGACATTATTCGCATTAGTATTGAGCATAATGTTGACTTTGGCACTTTCTCCTACTGTCAATTCCTTAATTTCTGCTTCTGTTTCAGTTTCCGCTTCAAGAGAAAGGATCGCCGTTTCCCCCGCCGCTCCAGATTTGGTTTGCAGATTGACCGCAACCATCCAAATCGTCGCCGCGACGAGCCCCGCGATAAAAGATAAAATAAGAGCGCCCTTCCAGGTTCGGACGCGCGCTTTTTTTATAAAAACAAATTTTTCGCTCCATACGGAGATAAAGTTGCCTGTTAAAATATCTATCTCCCGCTCATTTTTTATTTTATATTTACTCTTATGTGGATTTTTATTTTGCTTATTTTCCATATTTTTTAATGAAAAGCTAAGCTTTTAAAAGGCCGAGGATATCTCCCACGGTAACAATTCCCACCAATTCTCCGGCATAATCGGTAACCGGCAAGGCGGTATATTTGCTTTCCCTGAAGAAATGAAGAAGATCGCTTAATTTCATGTCTTCCATAATAGTCAGGCAGGTTGAATTCATGATATCTCTGGCTTTAATATTGATAAGTTTTTCCATTTCTTCCCTTTTCTCTCCGGTCAGTTCCTTGTTTAAATCAAAGTCTTTCAAGAACTCTATATATGAGGGAAGAAATATATTTTTCGGTCCTCGGGAAAAAAAATCATCCTCGGCAATTATGCCTACGACTTTTCTATTTTCCACAACCGGAACACTATGAAACCTTCTTTCAAAAAATATTTTAGCTACTTCTCCTATATTTGTTTCCGGACCAACGGAAACAACTTTCGTTGTCATTACATCTTTTACTGTCATATTTTTTTATACTGATACTATGCCTAATTTTAACACGTTTTTTTAAAAATTCAAAGATTCTTCCCGAAAAAAGCGAAAACAAAACCGCCTTCTTGCTTGAAGGGGTTTTATTTTGAAATAATGCCTAAAATGACTATTCTGTAGCGGTGGTTTGCCCAGCTCGGGTTGTTTCTCCAAGAGCATTTTTAAACTGATTTCTCGCCTTTTCCATTTCTGCCTTAAACTCGGAAATTGCTTTTTCAAAGGCCGCTTTTTTGGCATCAACCAAGGATTGCATCGTATCCTTGACTTTTTCTGAATCTTTTCTTTCGGAAGCAAGCTTTTCCTTAGCTGATTTCAAGCTTGTTTGGAAATTATTCCTGATTATTTTTATGTCCGTTCCGTTTTCACAGTCGGACTTGGCCTTGGAAATCGCGGAATTTATGGAATTTTTGAAAGTTTCCGCTACTTCATCCAAATCAGAATTCCTTCCTGAAAATTTTTCGTCTACTCCGCTCCTAAAATCGGCTGTTGCCTTGTCTATCGCCACTTGCCTTTTGGCTATTGCTGCTTGTATTGCAGTTTTAAACTCATCCACTGCCTCTTTTTGCTCATCTGTCTTGGCTTTCTCTTCCATTTTCTTATACTGAACTTGGCGTTGCTCGGCCCATTTTTCTCTTTTCTGCTTTAGTTCCCGATCCCTTTCCTGTCTCCTTTCTGCAACTTTGTTTTTTCTTTCCGCTATTTTCTCGTCAACCTTAGATTCCTTTCCGGAAATTCTTGACTGAATTTTTGATCCAAGATCTGAAATTTTATTGCAGAAAATTTTTCCAGCACTTTCCGCCTTATTTCCCTTAACTCCTGAAGTGTTATTCCCATTTATATTTTCTGCCAAAGTTAGAAGAGGAAAAAACATTAGTGCAGCCAATAAAAATCCCGACAGGATTATTTTATCTTTTTTATAATTCTCCATCGCTGTATACATCTCCTAAATCTCCGGCTTCTTTTTCCCCAAGCTCAAGAATGGAATCGCTTAGCTCTTCTTCCAAAGCGAAAGATTCTTCATCTTCCGCCATTGAAGATATGGCATTAACTGCATCATCAACATTTCCAGTGGCTTTATATTCCTTTTCGGTTTTCTGGTTTGTCACAGTTTTTAAAATTTCTGGAGTTCCGGTTGACTGACCTTTATAATTAACCTTGTAACTGAAATTATAAAAAGCCAGTAGTCCCAATAAGATGAAAAGCGCGACAAATAGCAGTGTTATTTTCCATTTGGAAGCCATAGAATTATGGTTTTTAATTAATTTTTTAACTATTTAGCAGGGTTTTCGACCTAAACCCTTTTTAATTTTAAAAATTTATTTTTTCTTTGCTGGAGGGCCTGCTAACATAATAGCATAATCCGCAACGGAATAAGCGCAACCGGGCTTCGGCCACTCATCCGGATCTGGACAGCAGTCTTCATCCATGTGCGGTCCTTTGGTTTTACTCTTGCGCGGCTTTCTTTCTGGATGAGGGCATCTTATCCCGCCTCTCGGCAAAGCCTTAATTGATGTGACCGCTTTGGGTTTTTCACTGAGCTCCTTCTGGCGCATTTTAATCACAAACTCATCCTGGGGCTTAAGCGTGAAAGTCTGAATTGATTTTTCAACCAAAGCAAGAAGCGCTTCGTTTCCTGATTTGTCAAATTCATAAGCATCATCTCCGTTTTTCTTTCCTCCAACTACCGGAACAAAGCTATAGGAATAATATTTCCCGTGAATCTGATAAAGGTCTCCCTCTTCAATAAAAAAGTAATTGCCAAGTTCCGATTTTTTCCCTTTTTCGCATTTTTCTTTAGAATAATTCTTTCCATCCATACAACTTTCATCTTTATATGCAAAGATATACAGACCCCAATCTATTTCTCCGTTAATTTTCGGCTTATTTCCCAATAACGCCCAGAATTCAAATTCATAATCATCATCCTTTATCCCTTTTTCTTCTTGAATAACTTCCCACTCTCCGGGATATTTCATTTCAAACCCATATTCTTCGCTTACATATGTTTTCCAAGATGAAACTTCAGGATTAATTTTAATTTTATTTTCTCTTCTGAATTTAAGCTGGTGTAAAAAACCGATTTTTGTCTTGAGATACGCGGAAACTTCAGAAAAAGTATTTTCTTTCAAATAATAGAACGCGATTTCCGCAATAAAAGCACAAAGAAATATGAAAATGATAATAATGGAAGCTCTGATTGATAGATGTTCTTTTTTTGCCATAAAATATAAAACTTGAAATTCAAAGCACGAAATCCGAAACAACTTCTAATATTTAAACTCAAATGTTTTAAATATTAAGTATTTGGACTTTGAATTTGTTTCGAAATTAGGATTTAGATGTTCGGATTTTAATTTAGAATTCTACTTTTTCATCTCCGCTATACACTCCACATTTTTCACCCTCCCAAATACAGACTCTGAAATGATAGGTTTCATTTTCTTCCAAGCCTTCCTTCCAAACAGCATTTCTCACCTCCGGATCAGAAATATTTTTTGATTTGTCTTCGGGATAAGAGGGATTTTTTTCCCTTGACATTAATATTTTAAATCCTTTGGGGGCATCTCCTCCTGAAATTGCCCAGATAAAATTTATTTCATCGCTCTTTTTTTCAGCATAGAGAGTCACTTCCTCGGCATATTTTTCATTTTCTCCTTCATCGTCTTCGGAAATTTCGATATCTTCTTCTTTTTTTGGAGCCTCTATAATTATATCATTGCTATAAATCAGACATTCTTTTCCGTCATACTGGCAAACTCGAAAATGATAATCTTTCCCGTCGTTTATTTCCCACAAATAGGAACGTGCTTCCCTCCCGGAAGCGTTTTTATTTTCGCTTCCCGGATAGAATGGATTGATTTCTTCTGATTTTAAAATCTTGAATCCTAAGGAGAGATCAATTTTTTCAGTTTCCCAAAAAAGATTTATTCCTTTGGGATCCTGTTTTCCTTTGAGGATTATTTTTCCTTGGGAACCGGTTACATTTTTGGAATCATCGGCTTTCTCACTTAACTGGCCGCTTCGAACCGAATTATTTATCGCTCCCGTATTTTCTGAACTTTTGTTTTTTATTTTATTGTAGTCTATCTCTCCCTGAAAAGAAGCATCCTTAAGCCCCAATCCAATATCGTTGCTTTCCCCGATTACTCCGAATGCAACCCAGACCGCACATACTGCTAAAAAAATAGATACGGCGGTTAAAAAAATAAATTTGTTGTTGCCATAATGCTGAAAATTATTCTTGTTCATGCTTTCTTGCTATCCGAAATATAATTTATTATATCTCCCACCGTTTCAATACTCATTAATTTTTTATAGTCAGCATGCTGCTTAAATCTCTCTTCGAAGGTTATAATAAGCTGAAAAAGTTCTATTGAATCTTTAACCAAATCCTCTACTTTCGATTCAAGAGTTATTTCTTTTAATGGCTTACTTGAGACTTTAGCAATGATTTTTTTTACTTCTTTTTCTAGATTATTTTCCATATTTAATGCTAGTTATTATTTTATACTTTGGGGATTTTTACCAAGGCACATACAAAAAAATTGGAAGCATTCAAAGGAACAGATAATAACTTTCCCATGCCAATTTTTCCCTTTTTTTCACTAAGTAAAAAAAGGTTTTCTCCGCAAGAAATTATATTTATTGTTTTCGGGTGCTTCCTTAATCCGCATCCTAGCGCTTTGAGAAAAGCCTCCTTTAGAGACCAGTATCCTGTAATAGAAAAATTCCTGTGGATAATTTTCTCTTTTTGTAATTGTCTGATTTCATCTTTAGAAAGGAAAGCTGCAATCGTTTTGCTTTTAAAACTCCTTACTTTTTCAACGTCTACCCCTATTACTCCCTCTCTTGAAGCTTCTACTGCCGCAAAAGCTATTTCAAAGGCATGGCTTATACTCAAAGACAAACTGACCTTGCTTTTAAAGTTAAAATGGAAAAAAGGTATTCCGCCTTTTTCTTGTCTCACAATAATACTTTTAAAAGAAGCTTTGGTGTTTTTTCTTTTTTTCAAATACTTAAGGGCAGCTTTTTTTGCCGCTATTCTACCCAACATCCATTCCTCTCTTTTTTTTTCATTTAAAATAGAAAGTTTTGATTTTTCTTCCTCTTTGGAAAAAAAATATTTTTCTTCCTTCTGTTTCAGCAAAAAATCAAGATCGTTCTTAAAAAAAAGTTCGCATTCCATAGGTAAAAATTAATTTTTCTTCATATATATCCGACGAATTATTTCCAATTTAATTCTCTGAATCAGCGATCGGTTTCCGCTTCTAAGCATCACGTGGCGGGATTTTTGGATAAATGGATCAAAATGGAACGAATGGGGAGCAGGCTTTACCGGTTTTCCCATAATAATCCTTGCGGCTGAGCTTGTTGCCAAGCTTGCAGCGGAAAGAATTCCTGAAATCAGCGAGGGACCGCTTTTCTTCTTAAAATCAATTTTATCTGGCTTAAAATAGCCTCGCTGAATCATAGAGGGAGCGAATCCCACTCCAAAACGTAAAAGCATTTCGCTTTCTTCCATATTATCATTAATATCAAAATACTCATCGAAAGTCATTCCATCCGGATCAAAAATTAACGTCGATGATCCAAATCCAATCGGACAGGCCGTTATTGTATAAAT
>CAYTRS010000001.1:61463-64015 GCA_964440305.1 uncultured Bdellovibrionales bacterium | reverse complement strand
CAAAAATTAACGTCGATGATCCAAATCCAATCGGACAGGCCGTTATTGTATAAATCTTTTTCTCGCGTGCTTTTCTAAAAAATAATCTTCTATCCTTTATATTAAAAAAGTCAATTCCGTCCATTGCCACTGAAACGCCCTTGAAAAAATCATCCGCATTTTTTTCCGAAAATCCTTCAGAAAAAGATTTTATTTTAGCAAAAGGATTGACAGCCATTACCTGATTTTTTATTACTTCCAGCTTTTCTTTTCCAATTGTTTCCTTAAAAGCACCCATTTGCCTGTTCATGTTAACTGTTTCGAAGCAGTCGCGATCCGCTAAATGAAATCCTCCAATCCCCATTCTTGCAAAACTTTGAGCATAAATTCCTCCCACCCCTCCCAATCCCGCAATCGCTATTGTAGAACTGCGAAATTTATTCTGATCGTCATCATTTATTAAGCCGCGGTTCCGAGAAAAAGCTTCCTGATAATATGAATCGGAAGTATTTTCAATATTATTTTTTTCTTCTTCATTCATAAAAATAATTATTCTTTAATTTGGAGATATTCTCCGGAAAGCAAATTAAAATATTGCTTTATTTTTTCCGCATTCAACTCCATTGTCCCCGGCTCTCGAACTTCTCCATAAAATATTTTTCTCTTGGAACTCAACAAATGGTTTCTTATCTTATCATTAAATCCTTCCAACCGGACAAAGATTATAAGACCTGCTTCTTTCATGAAAAATTCAATGCCTTTTTGAAATCCTTTCATTTTAGAATGAGATATGGATCCCTCGGGAAAAAGAAAAATTGTTTCTCCGTTGCGAAGAAACTCGCAAGTTCTAAGCAGTACGCCCATCTTTTCCTTTTTTGTCGTTCCTACGCTATAGCATCCTAAAAATTTTAGAAAAAAACCAAAAAAAGGAACTTCCATAAATTCTTGCTTTGTGGGAAAGCGGGCAGGAATAATCCTCAAGAAAACAAAGAATGGCAAATTTCCCATAATAATAAACGGATCGAATTTGCACTGGTGATTGGCAATAATCAGGGATCCGCGAGAAAGCGCTTCAATGTTTGAAGCATAAAAATGCTGATTTCTATATATCAATCTCAGTGGAATATACAGAATGAAATAAGCCAAGAACTGGAAGAAAGAAATTGTCGAATTTTTTATTTTCTTATTAATCATTGCGATTTTTTCCTTTTTATGTCATATTTTTCCAAAAAATCCGTTCTTTACCATATTCTTATCCACTTGCTTACGGTAAAGAATCTTGAAAACTACAGGAATTTTCTGCAGAGTTTTATTGGTGCTTTTCATTTTTCGATACGGGCTATTACTAACAAAACCGATTTTGTCGTAAAAGTGGCTGTGTTTTTTTTGAACAGTAATACAAAATCCGTCTATTTTTTCCTTTTCTCCGATTTGGAGAATTTTTTTGAAAATAGGAATCAGCTTAAAAAACATTCTGGAAATTTTTTTTGTTTTTCCTTCCTCAGAACTCCTGTCAACTGCTAGTTGTATTATCTCGGCAAGTTTAATCTTCTTTTTTCTCAAAATGTCCGCTTCTTTTTTAAAAATCTTATCCAGAGGCATTCCCTTGGCAGAATCCGGAATTATTGTAACAGTTCCGCTGATTTTTTTTCCTTTCTTAAGAATCAGAGTTATTGCCTGAGAAGAATAAAAATGACTGTCACTCGGCAAAGCTGGGTACTTTCCTGATTTTTCGAGGCTTATATATCCGCTTCGGGCATATTCTCCAACTGTTAAATTATGTGCTGTGATTTTTTCATTTTTTGTCCTAGCCACGACACAACGCCATTTCATGTCCATATTATCTGTTTTTAATTCTACTTTTTTTCGGAAACAATCAGTTTGTCTCCTGCGTTTAACCCTGAAATTATTTCAATTGAATCTCCGTCGGACATTCCGGTTTCAACTGCTTTCTCCAGAATATCTCCTCCGGAAACGACCGCTTTCACGAATTTTTTTCCTTCACTAAGATAAATCGCCTTTTGGGGAATCATAAGCATTTTTCCGCGCTCTTTTGTTGAAGTGATTATATCACCGGTCATTCCCGAACGCAATTCTATTCCGGCCGGAACTTCACTTATTTCCGCGCGGACTCGGAAATAGAAACTGCCCTCTTTTTCCACTTCTTTAGGCTCTATTTTTTTTATTTTGCCGAGTACATCGCTATTCGGAAAAGTCACCAAGCGAATCAAAACTTCATTTCCCGCTTCAATACCTTTGATATCCTCTTCGGGAATATCGGCTTCAATTTCAAAACCCAAGCTTGATACTATAACCGCAACCGCACTGCTGGTTGCGAATTCCCCTTTTTTAGGATAAATTTTCTTTACAATCAAATTTTCTTCCGGAGTGGTAAGTGTTGATTTTTTTATTCTTTCTTTGATTATTTCCACTTGATTTTTCGCTGCTTCTGCCGCGTTAAGCGCTATTTCAATGTCTTCCTTTCGAGTTCCGGCAAGCTTCAAATCATATTCACTTGTTTCAACTTCCACATCTTTGCTTGCAACTTTGAAATCCGTTTCTGCACTGCTTAA
>CAYTRS010000001.1:58125-61363 GCA_964440305.1 uncultured Bdellovibrionales bacterium | reverse complement strand
CGGAAAAAGTTCCTACTTTCATCCAGTTTGAAATCTTCGGCCAATTAAAAGACAAGGTTCCGATAAGGAAAATTGCCGCTAACAGCAAAAACGATTTAACAAGAGCTTTTAATGAAAGCTTCATACGGATTAATTATATCATTAAAACCCTCTTTTCCGCCATGCCTTCGGAAATAATTTTTCCATCTTTCATCACAATACTGCGGTTTGCTTGATTCGCTTCTTCTGATTCATGCGTTACTAGCAAAATGGTTTTTCCATAATCTCTATTTATCTTCAAAAACAGTTCCATGACAATGGCGGCATTCCGGGAATCGAGGTGTGCCGTCGGCTCATCCGCCAAAACAAGAAGGGAGTCCTTGGCCAGCGCTCTCCCGATGGCAATTCTTTGCTGTTCTCCCCCGGAAAGCTCCTTGGGAAAGAGATTGGCCTTTGCTTCCAGTCCAAGAAACTGAAGAATCCGCATGGCTTTTTCCTTGGCATCGCTTTTCTGATATCCCTGAAGCTGGAGCTGAAAGGAAATATTTTCCAAGGATGTGTAATTTTCAAGAAGGTTGAAAAACTGGAAAATAAAAGAAAGCGAGCTCAAACGAAATTTAGTCGTTTCTTTCTCGGTTAAAAGAGTGGTATTTCTGCCTTGGATGAAAATTTCCCCTGAAGTCGGTTTGTCCAGAAGCCCGATGAGGTGAAGCAACGTGCTTTTTCCCGAGCCGGAATGTCCAGTAACGGAAATAAATTCGCCCGGAAAAACATCAAGATTGACCCCGTTCAGAGCCGCAACTTTTACTCTTTCACTGGGCTGATATTCCTTTACCAGACCGCGAATTGAAATTAGCGGCTGACCTCCGCCTGAAATATAATCCGATTTTTTTTCACTGTTTTCCATAAAGTTAGCTATAAGTTTCCCCGCATAACTTCAATTATCCTTGTTCTTGCTGCAAAAATTGAGGGCAGAAGCGATCCGAAAACTGAAGACAGGAGCAGGCTTGCAAACGCCAGCAGAATCATACGGGAAGAAGCAGCCAGCCTAAAGTCTCCGATCAGAAGATAAACCGGATGGGAATCCATCCAAAAATAAATCAAAAAGAAAATCACAAGTCCCGCGGGATAGGAAAATAAAACATAAAAGAATGACTCTAGAAAATAGGCAGTTATGATGAAAAAATTGCTGACACCCATTGATTTCATAATTCCGATTTGGCGTTTTTTCTGATTCACATTGATATAGATAACTATGCTGATTATCACAAATACCGCCAAAATAAGCAGATTGCGGATTGAAAGCGTAATAAATCTTACTGCCTGCATAATATCCTTGACATATTCGGATTCCTCTTCCCAGCTCCGCACAATTACTTGCGGGAATTCAGCCTTAAGAGAACCCTTGATTTCTTCCAGGTCTTTCGGATCACGAAGCTTGACGACAATTTGTGCATTGCGCTCTCTGGGATCTATTTTTTCAAGCTCGTTTTTTTCAATGAAAATACTCCAATTGGGAAAAAACGTCTTGGCATCAATAATTCCCTGGACCCGGAAGCGCCGGGAGCTCCCGTCCGGGCTAAGAAGGAAAACGTCTTCTCCGGCACGTACCCTAATTCCGTCGTCCGTCGTGCCAATCAATCCGTCCGCCAAAATTCTTCCCAAAATAACCGCTTCTCCGCTTTTTCCTTCTTCAAAAAAATTTCCTTCAATTATTTTGGAGCGGAGCCAAGTTACCCTGTCATCGTTTTCCGGTTCCACCCCGATAACCCGAAAAGAAGTGGCTTTCTTTTCTTCATAGCGAATTATTCCTTGGCTATGGCTTCGCTTGCTGAAAGCCTCGACTTGATCCATACTTGAAAGCTTGTTTTCAATTTCCACGCTTTGGGAAATATTCCGTTTGTCACTGCCCGGAGAAATAATTATGTCTCCCAGCCATCCGCGCTCCCCTTCCACAAACATTGCCTGAAATCCATTAAGAATCCCCATGGTCAAAAGAATAGCGATCGAAGACATTGCCAGGCCAGAAAGAATCAAAAGAAACAATGTTTTATTTCTCCAGATATCGCGAAAAATGTAGGAAAAAATCAACGAAAACTCGCCCATTTAAATCTTATTATTTCTAATAATCTGTTTTTATTTTACCATATGCGCGTTTAATGTGAAACTTAAATTTTTTCCCTAAATTGCCGAAAAGGCATAAAGGTAATATAATGAAATAAAATTAATCTTCTATGGAAATATTTTTAGCCGCAACATCCGCTTTAATTGCATTCATCCTGATTGAGGCTTTTTTTCTTATAAGATATGGGATTATTGCCAAGAAATTAGCCCGGGAAATAGCCCCTTTTTCAGCAAAAAGAGAGGAATATCCCCGAGTGTTATTTTTTGGAGACAGCACGGCCTGGGGAACGGGAGCCAGCAGTTCGGAACATTCCATAGCCGGGCAACTGGCGCGAGATTTTCCCGGAGTTTCGGTATATAATTTTTCAAAAAACGGAATTGGGACAAGAGAGTTGTCTGAAATAATTGAAAACAATGCCAGTGAAAAAGCTGATTTGGTCATTTTGCAAATAGGAGGAATGGATATAATTTCCTTGCGCTCGCTTAAGAAATTCGAACCGAATCTTGAAAATATATTTCTTCAGGCGAAAAAAATAGGAGGTGGGCGCGTTCTGATGGTTTCTCCGCACAACGTCGGAACTTTGCCTTACTTCCGCCCTCCAATATCCTTTCTTTTCCACAGACGTTCAAAGCGCGTAAACGCCGCCATCCAAAAGCTGGTCATAAAACACGAAATAGCTTACGCTGATTTATATGCAAAAAAGCACGAGGATCCTTTTATGAAAGATAAGGCGCGTTATTTTGCAAAAGACGGGATTCATCCCACTAGTGAAGGATATTCCCTTTGGTATATTAAGATCAGAAAGGCTATTGAGAAATTCGGTTGGGATAATGTTCTAAATCAAAATAGATGAAAAATTTTATCAGCTATCTGGCCTTGGCTATTGATGCAATTATTGTTTTTTACGCCCTGAAGATGCTTTGGCATCTAATTATAAATAAGTTTCTCGCTTTTAAAAGTGTTCCCTTTTCTGTAAAAAGGGACAATGCCCTAAAAAAAGTCTTAATCCTCGGAGACAGCGTGGGGGTGGGAACAGGCGCCAACAAACCGGAAGAATCCATTGCTGGACAGCTTGCCAAAGATCTCCCTTTTGTAGCAATAGAAAATCTAGCTCAAGATGGTTATCGCACTAGA
>CAYTRS010000001.1:0-58025 GCA_964440305.1 uncultured Bdellovibrionales bacterium | reverse complement strand
AGATCTCCCTTTTGTAGCAATAGAAAATCTAGCTCAAGATGGTTATCGCACTAGAAATCTTATTCCTATTATCAACAAGATTAGAAACAAGCGTTATGATTTGATTATTATAAGCATCGGAGGTAATGATGTCTGGCACTTGAGCTTTACTGCAAAACTGCGCTCGGACCTTGAAAAAATTATTGACATTGCCAAGGAAATGTCTAATGACCATGTCCTCCTACTCCTCTATCGAAATATGGGCTCAGCACCATTTTTTCCTCTTCTCCTACGTTTGTTTTTGCGAAGACGGGCGGAAACTATCCGAAAAGTTTTTGTTTCTACAGCAAAAGAAAAGGGTATTGTTTATATAGATCTTTTTACCGAAGAAAAATTTGATCCTTTCCGGAAACAGCCAAAAAGGTACTTTGCTTCGGATAAAATTCATCCCAGCAGCGAGGGATACAAACTATGGTATCAAATGATGTGGCATTACATTATGGAACCTAAAAGGCCTTGGCACCCTTAAAAAATAAACAGGGCTCCTAATAGAGCCTTGTTTTTGTAAAACACAAGCTTTTCAAAAACGATATTGAGAATAGAATAGTTCGTTGAAGATTTGAATAATACTCAAGAAGCCAACTTAAAAATTTAGTACTTTTTATTGTCAACGATTTTTTTGAAGCTAATTCAAGCTTATTTTTTGAGCTTTCCGTAATAATATGCTACATCACGCACCCACTTGCTGACGCTTTCCGGGCTATGGCCGGAACAGTCCCAACCGCATTTCCAGGGATAAACCATTTCCCTGGGAGTATCCACTTTTTGCATCACCAGCTCCCTAATTCTTCCACCCACCTCAGAAACAGCCTGCTCCGGAGAATCAAAGCAGCTATACCCGGAATCTGTTTGGTTATATTCTCCGCGATAACCCCAGTAGTTATAACACTCTTTTCCGTCTTTCTGGGGAGAGTTTTTTCCCCAGTTACTTTCCTTTTTGGCAATGGCCACCAAAAACGCGGCAACATTTGACTGCTGGCTTGCAATGGTCGGAACCATTTTTTCAATCGGGTGGCCTGAAACCATCGCTTTAATTTTTATTTCCATCACTGTAGGTAAATTTTCAGGCGGTTTTTCATTTTTTATTCTTTCTCCCAAAATAAAAATAATGATCCCGAAAATCGCTAAAAACAAAAACAAAAAAACAAGCAGCGTGTTTTTTACCGATGGTAACTTTACTTTTTTGTAAGAGTATATTTTTTTACTTTTTCCCATTGACTGTTTTTTCCATTATAGCACGATTAGTCCTGGCAGACATAAAGACATGGATCTATCCATCTTTGAAGTTCCATCGGAAAACTAACATAGCCTCTGATATCAATCTCTTCTCCCTTATGGAATCCCAGATGCAGGTGCTTGCGCTCTCCCCCGGTTTCTGCACTATACTCTTCCCCCAAAAATCCCAGAACATCTCCTGCGTTTATGCTTTCGCCTGCTTTCGCGGAAACGCTTGAAAGCTTCAGGTGACCATAGACAACTGTTATGGGAGTTCCTTCCAAATCGCATTTTTCAATTATTATTCCTCCGTATCCACTGGCTGACCTTTTTGAAACTATCTCTCCCGCACAAACAGCGTAAATTTGCACTTCTTTGTCGAGTTCTTCAGGAAAAACCTCTGCGTCAATTGCGGTATGATATCCGCGAAATTTTTCCGGACTAACGGGAGAATTTGAAGGAGAAACAAAAATTCCAAATCCTTTTTTTATTACTCTTTCGCTCATTCTAGAAAGAGGGCTTTTGAATTCTTTGTTTTTTTCAATTTTTTCTGTCGGATTTTCAAATTTTTTTTCAACTTGAAAGCTCAAAAAAGATTCAGGATTGCTTTGCCGATCAAAATTCCTCCAAAAAAATAAAACAATAATAGTTATGGCTACGACTGATAATATTATTTTTCCCATGTAAATTAATACCTTTCGGCTCGTAAAATATGGCATTATTTTTTAAGCGCTTTTTTTAAAAACTTTGCTGTATAGCTTTCTTTGGCATATTTCGCCACTTCCTCCGGCGGACCAGTCACTATCACTTTTCCCCCTCTTTCTCCGCCTTCCGGGCCTAGGTCGATGATCCAGTCCGCAGTTTTGATTACATCCATATTGTGCTCAATGACAATTACCGTATTTCCCGCATCAACTAGCCTATTAAGAATATGCAAAAGTTTATTGATGTCATCGAAATGCAGTCCAGTCGTCGGCTCATCTAAAATATAAATAGTATTTCCGGTTCCCCGCCGGGAAAGCTCAGAAGCCAATTTGATCCTTTGCGCTTCTCCCCCGGAAAGAGTAGTTGCGCTCTGTCCCAACTGGATATATCCGAGTCCGACTTCTTCCAGCACCTTCAGCTTCCCATGAACCTCAGGCAGGTTCCTGAAAAAATCTTCTGCCTCCGAAACAGTCATTTTCAAAACATCGGAAATATTTTTGCCTTTATATAAAACTTTCAGCGTTTCGCTGTTATATCTTTTTCCCTTGCAGACATCACAAGGAAGATAAAGATCCGGCATAAATTGCATTTCTACTTTTAAAAATCCCTCTCCTTTGCAATTGTCGCACCTTCCGCCGGACAAATTGAAGGAAAAGCGCGAAGCGGAATATCCGCGGACTCGCGCTTCCGAAGTTTTTTCAAAAAGATCCCTAATTGGAGTAAAAAGCCCTGTATAAGTCGCCGGATTGGAACGCGGAGTGCGGCCGATCGGCGACTGATCAATTAAAATCACCTTGTCAACATTTTGTTCGCCTACAATTTCTTTGTGCCTGCCAGGATTTTGGATGGAGCGCATAATCTTGGCGGAAAGAGCCCGGTAGAGAATTTCTTCCACTAAGGTGGATTTCCCGGATCCCGAAACTCCGGTAACACAGGTCAGCACTTTCAAAGGAAATTCCACGGAAATATTTTTAAGATTGTGTTCTCCGGCTCCTCGGACAATAATTGATTTTTTGTTTTTCACCGGGCGCCTGCTTTTCGGAATTGGAATCTCCAAATCCCCCCGCAGATATTTCGCCGTAAGGGAGTTTTCGCTCTTTATCAATTCTTCCGGAGTCCCCTGTGCCACTATTTCCCCTCCCAATTTACCTGCACCAGGACCGATATCTACTAGAAAATCACTTCTTTTCATTGTTTCTTCATCATGTTCTATTACTATCAGGGTATTGCCCAAATCCCTCAAAAATTCCAGGGTGTTGAGAAGTTTTTCATTATCCCGGCTATGAAGTCCGATGGAAGGCTCATCCAAAACATAAAGCACTCCGGTAAGCTTTGATCCGATCTGTGAAGCCAGCCTGATTCTCTGAGTTTCCCCTCCGGCCAGCGAACTGGCCGATCTCCCCAAGGTCAGATAATCCAGTCCGACTCCGACTAAAAAGCTCAGTCTGTTTTTCACTTCCTCCAAAATTCTTTGCGCAATCGCCTTTTCCCTTTCATTCAAAGAAAGATTATTGAAATAATCAAGAGCTTCTGCGATGCTCAAATTGGAAACTTCAGCAATATTTTTTCCTCCGATTTTCACAAACAAAACTTCCTTTTTATACCTTGTTCCTTTGCAGAAAGAGCAAGGGGTGTTTGACATATATTTTTCAATGTCTTCCCTCACCGCTTCCGATTCGGTTTTGAAATAGCGATCCTGCAAAAAACCGACTATTCCCTTCCAATTGACATTGAATTTCCACGTTCTCCCGGACTTGGTATGAAAAGCCACCGGAATATCGTCCGGAATTTCTTCTCCCTCTATAATAATTTTAAGATCTTCTTCGGATAAATCTCTCAAGCGCACATTGTCCGGAATATGATAAAAATTAGTAACTGCCCGCAAAATCGTTCCTTGATAATTATTCCGCTTGTAGCTCCAGGGCATTATTGCGCCTTCGGCAATAGTCTTGTTTCTGTCCGGTGCGACAAGGTTTGGATCAATTTCTTTTTTTACTCCCAATCCCTCGCAAGAAGGACAGGCTCCGTACGGGCTGTTAAATGAAAAAAGTCTGGGTTCAAGTTCCGGAAAGCTCACTTCTTCATGAACTGGACAAGATATGTTTTGGTTAAAAACATAATCTTTCTTGGTTTTAGACTTTACGCTTTTCTCTCTTAGCTTTACAAATCCTCCCGACAGCTTCAGCGCTTTCTCCACGCTTTCAAAAATACGGGTAAGATTGCCATCATTTGCCTTAAGTTCATCAACTATCACATCTATGGAATGTTTTTTATATCTTTCCAGCTTAATTTTAATTTTAGGATCAAGTTCGTATTTTTTTCCATCGACATAAGCTCCAGAAAACCCTCTTTTGTATAAATCAAAAAGAAGAGTGGCATATTCTCCCTTGCGGTCACGGATAGCAGGACTTAAAATTTCAATTTCTTTGTCTTCTCCAACATCAAACATTCTTTCCACAATTTCATCAGTCGACATTTTAGAAATTTCTCTGCTGCAGACCGGGCAATGCGGTATTCCTATTTTTGCGTAAATAAGCCTCAAATAATCATGGATCTCCGTAACTGTTCCGACTGTGGAACGAGGATTGTGCGATGCCGACTTCTGACTGATTGAAATTGCGGGACTCAATCCTTCAATATGATCCACATCCGGCTTTTCCATCTGCCCCAAAAACTGCCGGGCATAGGCAGAAAGGCTTTCCAAATACCTTCTCTGGCCTTCGGCAAAAATAGTATCAAAAGCCAGCGTGGATTTGCCGGATCCCGAAACTCCAGTAAAAACAATGAATTTGTTCTTCGGAAGGTCTAAATTTATACTTTTGAGGTTGTGCTCCCTTGCTCCTCTGATGATTATTTTATCAAGCATATGAAGAAAATTTTAAATTTCCAATTTTATAATTTTTTCAGCCTCTTCGGCTGATTCGCCTTTGGTGGAAAATAATTTCCTAATGTTTAAAAATTTAAGAATCTAAATTTATTTATAAAATTAAAAATTCAAAAATTAATAATTTTAACAGAATGCCAAAAACTTCCCCTTTTACGGGTACTTCTATATATAATACCCGTTGGATTATTTTATTTCAACTGCAATTTGCGCAGTTGCCCTATTTCATCCCTGATAATTGCCGCACGTTCAAATTCCAAATTACGGGCAGCATCCTTCATCTCTTTTTCCCTTTGCTTTAAATATCCAGAAATGTTTTCCAATTTTTCAAGTTGGGTGAAATCCGCAATCGGTTCTGGATTTATTTCATGATCAACAATAGACTCAATCTTCTTTTTGATTGTTTGCGGGGTTATACCGTGCACTTTATTATATTCCATTTGAAGTTTTCTCCTGCGATTGGTTTCCGAAATAGCCCTTTTCATTGAACCAGTAACTCTGTCAGCATAAAGAATCACTTTCCCATTGATATTTCTTGCCGCGCGACCGATGGTCTGGATAAGCGAGGTTTCGCTCCGCAAAAAACCCTCTTTATCGGCATCCAGAATCGCAACCAAGGAAACTTCGGGAAGATCCAGCCCTTCACGTAAAAGGTTAACTCCAACAAGAACATCAAACTTCCCCCTGCGTAAATTTTCCAAAATTCTAATTCTGTCTAGGGTATCAACGTTGGAATGCAAATATTCAGATTTTATTTTATTTTCCTTGAAATAATCAGAAAGATCTTCCGCCATTTTCTTGGTAAGGGTGGTAATCAAAATTCTTTCTTCCCTTTCCGCAACTTTCTTAATTTCCAAAAGCACGTCTTTTACCTGCCCCTTGGCAGATTTGACTTCCAATTCCGGATCAATAAGTCCCGTAGGCCTAATAATTTGCTCCGCAAAGCCATCTTTTCCGGATTTTTCCGCCTCATATTTTGCGGGAGTTGCCGAAGTGAAAATTACCTTGTTTATTTTTTCCTGAAACTCTGGAAACTTCAAAGGACGATTGTCAAACGCGCTCGGAAGCCGGAAGCCGTTGTCAACCAATGCTTTTTTGCGGGAATAGTCCCCATTATACATTCCGTTAAGCTGAGGCACTGTTACATGAGATTCGTCAATTACCAGCAAAAAGTCTTTCGGAAAGTAGTCAACTAAGGTATATGGCGGCTCTCCCGAATTCCTTTCAGTAAGATAAAGCGAGTAATTTTCAATTCCGTTGCAATATCCAATCTCCCGCATCATTTCAATATCCTGCTTTGTTCTCCGCTCCAGCCTCTCCGCTTCCAGAAGCAAATTATTTTTTCTGAAATAACTGAGTCTCTCTGTCAATTCTTTTTCTATTCTTTGAATTGCGCTTTCCATCACCGGCTCCGGAACGACGAAATGCTTGGCGGGATAAACGAGAATTGAATCAAGCGTTCCAAGATTTTCTCCGGTCAGAAAATCGAATTGGGAAATTTTTTTTATTTTGTCTTCTTGAAGCTCAAGCCTATTTACTATTTCCCGCGCTGGAGACATTATTTCAATAGTATTTCCAGTGGCTCGGAATTTTCCCCGCGAAAGAATATCCGTGCGAATGTAGTGCATTTCCACAAGTTTCCTAATCAAATCTTCACGGAAAATTTTTTCTCCCCTTTTTATCATCAAAGAGATATCACGGTAATATTCCGGGCTTCCCAGGCCATAGATACAGGAAACGCTTGCTGCGATAATTACATCGTTTCTGGAGAGAAGCGAGGCAGTCGCGCTGTGGCGCAAACGGTCTATCTCATCATTTATCTGTGCTTCCTTCTCAATGTAGGTGTCAGTTGAATAAATGTAGGCTTCCGGCTGGTAGTAATCATAGTAAGAAACAAAATATTCCACCGCGTTTTTTGGAAAGAAAATCCGGAATTCTTGAGCAAGCTGCGCCGCGAGAGTTTTGTTCGGAGCGATAACCAAAGCCGGCTTCTGTATTTTCTGTATGACATTTGCAACGGTAAAGGTTTTTCCAGATCCAGTCACGCCCAAAAGCGTCTGGAACTTCTTTCCGGTTTCAATTCCTTTTGTAAGTTTCTCAATCGCCTGCTTTTGGTCTCCTGCCGGCTTAAATTTTGAGTTGAGTTCAAATTTCATACCACATTCCATGATACAGCTTGTAAGGTTAGATGTCTAGAATATTAAACAGCTAAAAAGTTTATCATGTTTATAAAGTTATAAAGCACATTAGGAAAACTTTATAACCTTATAACTTTAAGAACTTTATAAACTATTTTACATTTGACTTTCCCCTTCAGATCTGCTATAATAGTAATATAAAGAAACGGGTGGTCTCCCGTTTTTTTCTTTTAATTAGCTAATTATTAACAAAAATAAAAGTATGGAAACAGAAAAACAATGCAAGGGTCCTGACTGCCCGCATTGCCAGGAAAGAGCAATAAAAGAGGCTGCGGAAGAAGAAATGCAATTTGCAATTCTTTTATCCACAATACCTCTCCTGGTGGTAACGCTATTTAATAACATGAATCTTTTTTAGACAAACTAGCTGCCATCTGCTCAAAAATTCTTCCAAATAAAAAATTCCGATTTATCGGAATTTTTTATTTATCCCCGGGCTATAAAATTTATAGCACAGAGATTTGTTTTATAATCCATGACAGTAACTATCAACTGCTCCCCTACGCTCTGGAAACATATTCTCCTCGTTCGGTATTAACAATTACCTCATCTCCTTCTTTTAGAAAAAGAGGGGTATTGATTTTAAGTCCGGTTTCAAGAATCACTACCTTTCCCCCGCTGGAAGCCGTATCACCCTTGATTCCCGGGGGAGCTTCTTTTATCCTAAGCTTCATTTTTATTGGAAGCTCTACATTGATTGGATTGCCATTAAAATTCAGCACTTCCATTTCCGTTCCTTCAATCAAGTAAAGCGTCGCGCTTCCCAAAACTTTCTCCGGCAAAGAAAATTGGTCATAGTTTTCCGTATCCATAAAAAAGAAATTTTCTCCTTCCCGATAAAGGTACTGAGCTTTTGATTTTGCTATTTCCGCTTCTTCCACTTTTTCCGCTCCTTGAAAAGTTTTTTCCAATACCGATCCATTTGTCAAATTTTTAAGCTTCGTCCTAAGCACTGCTCCCGCGCGTCCCATTTTGGAATGCTCCTGATAAAGTACGGCATAGGGATCACCGTTTAAAATTACATTTTTTCCTGTTTTTATTTCATTTATTCCTAGCATAAACTTAGTTGAATTCTAGAATCTAAATTTCAAATTCCCCGCCATAGGCGGTGGCTGAATTAAAGTGCTTGCGTAGCGAAAATAATAAACATACATTTGTTTCATTCCGTATGAATTTGCGGAATTCGTGCCGCTACTTTATCACAAAAGGCACCAGCGCCATAACACGGGCTCTTTTTATCGCTTGAGCTAGAAGTCTTTGATGCTTAGTGCATATTCCAAACTTTTTCGGGGGATAAATCTTTCCCTGAGAATTCATGAAACGGCGCAAAAAATAAGCGTCTTTATAATCAATAGCTTTGATTTTTTGGTCGCAAAACTGGCAAATTTTCCTTTCCATAAAAATAATAATTTATTATTGATTAATTGTTAAAATGGGACATCGCTGATTTTCACTTCTTCTCTCTCATCTTCCAGATTAATAGTGGGAATTTCTTCTTTGGCAGTTTCTTGGTTTTGGTCTTTATTAAAAGATTTTGCGGATTGGGCAGGTTGTTGAGAACCAGGAGAGGAATATCCCCCCTGACGTCTGCTTCCTAGCTGCATATTTTCTCCGACTATTTCCGTTATCCTTTTTTCTGTTCCGTCTTTGGCGGTATAGGTTCTAGTCTGAATCCTTCCCTCTATATAAACCGACTGTCCTTTAGTCAAATATTGTCCGGCGATTTCCGCAAGCCTTCCCCATAGAACAACATTGTGAAATTCAACTTGCTCCTGCTTTTGGCCGTCTTTTCCGGTCCAATAGCGGTTGGTGGCAAGCCCGAAAGCCGCCACAGTTTGTCCGGATTGCGTGGTGCGGATTTCCGGATCGCGGGTAACATTTCCCACTAAAATAGCTTTATTAACATTCATATTTTTCTTGGCTCTTGAGTTTCGCAACACGACACTCTGCTTGAGAGCCTGCTTAGGAAATTATATGTTAAGTATTTCTTCCAATTTTTTGTCGATGCTGTCCTCTGAAGCTTTTTCCGTTTTTTTCTCATCAGGAGAAACAGTTTTTTTAACTTCTTCTTTTGGAATTTTCTTTTCTTTGCTTCCCTTCTTTTCTTCCAGAATCATCTGAGAAAACTCTTCAGCTTTCACGATTATAAAGCGCAGAATATTTGAATTCAGGTTTATTTTCCTGGTAATGCTTTCTATCGCATCCTGATCTTTCTCCGAATCTTCATTTTTTTCAAAATCAAAACGCCAAGCGGTATAAGTTCCTCTTACCTCTCCCTTTACCCTATAGGCCATCTTTCTTTTTTCGAAAAATTCAGCATCGGAAATTTTTCCTCCTTCTTTTTCAATTATTTCCCTTATTTCTCCCTTGATTTTAGAAAGCTCCGCTTCTTTGGATTCTCCCGTTAGAAAACAGATTTCGTATTGCATAATTTTCACAGCTTAAATAAATTAAAAAAATCCGCCAAGAAAGCCCTTATCCAGCGGATTGCCTTTATCCTATCCTTCCTCTTCAGAGGGCGAGATAAATCGGGACTTTCTCGTATTTTATTATACTTAATAGTACTATGAAACTTTTATTCTGGCAAGACCACCGAACTTTCCGTGGAACATTCAATATCACTCCAGGAAGTCCTTTCTATTCCAAAGTCTTCCCGGGTAGGCAAAAGCCAAACTAAAACAACATTCACAATAAGCCACGCGCCCAAGACTAAAGCAAAGCCGGTAAGCACGTTCCAAAGAGTTTTTTTCGCCTTGGCCATCATTTCCGTATTTCCTGTTGAAACAATATAAAATATGCCTGCTATGACAATTACCAAAATTGCCGCGTAAACCAAAATTTTCATCCCGAAGTCAATTAAAGCCTTTATTCCTACAATTAGATGGCAAAGCGTACAAGGAGCAGTTTCATCTCCCGGAGTAGATTCTACATCACAACTCCGTCCGCAAGGAACAACCCCTTCTTCCCCTTCAATACAAATTTGACCTAGAGAAACCCGCGGAAATAAAATTATTCCCAGAAAAATCAGCAAGAAGGCTACTTTTGCCGTTCTGTTAAACATATTTTTTGCTATTTTATCTTTTCCTTTATTTTATGCACTATTTTTGAAGCAGTTTTTGGATTGTCTTTGAGGTAAACTCTGGCGTTTTCCCTTCCGGTTCCGAGTTTTTCTCCTTCAAAAGCATAGGAATTTCCAGATTTTAAAATCACTTCATATTTCACCGCACAGTCTAAAAGATCTCCGCTCCAAGAAATTCCCTCGTTATACATAATATCAAATTCCGCCGTCTTGAACGGGGGAGCTACTTTATTTTTAACTATTTTTGCCTTAGTTCTGTTTCCCACTACTTCTTCTCCTTTCTTAATCTGGGCGCTTCGGCGCACTTCAATTCTTACAGAAGAATAAAATTTCAAAGCCTGCCCGCCGGTCGTAGTTTCCGGATTTCCAAACATTATGCCTATTTTCATCCTGATTTGATTGATGAAAATCACGATAGTTCTTGATTTTGCGATTATTGCCGTGAGTTTGCGCAGAGCTTGGGACATTAATCTCGCTTGCCTTCCGATATGCTGATCGCCCATATCCCCTTCAATTTCCGCCCTGGGAACAAGCGCCGCTACCGAATCAACAACAATGATGTCCACCGCTCCGGAACGAACCAGTGTTTCGACAATATCCAATGCCTGTTCTCCAGTATCCGGCTGGGAAATAAGAAGGTCGTTTATTTTAACCCCTATTTTTTTGGCATATTCCGGGTCAAGCGCATGTTCTGCATCTACAAAAGCTGCTGTCCCTCCGGTTTTCTGGGCATTAGCAATGACATGAAGAGCAAGCGTGGTTTTTCCGGAAGATTCAGGACCATAAATTTCAACAACTCTTCCCCTCGGCACTCCGCCTATTCCCAAGGCGATATCCAATGAGATGGATCCGGTCGGGATCGCCTCCACATCCACTTTCCGAACATCCCCCAGTTTCATGATCATTCCTTCTCCAAATTTATCTTTAATTTCTTCAACTACTTTGTCAACATCGCTTATTTCTCCCTTGTTTTTTTCTGTAGAGCTTTTGGCCATAAGATTAACTTAAAAAAATTTATTGATTACTTTTTTATAATTACTTTTTCCACCGATCCCGCACTTTCACTGATTACTCCCCTGTCTTCCCCGTTTACTTTTATGTGAGTACTTTTTCCTTTTCCGGAAGATATGGAAAATTCTTCTTTGGCTTCGAATTTTTTCACAATATCAGGGGCAAGTGTCCCGCTAAAAACCAGATTGCCGTCCGCTTCAATGGAAATCCAAGTTGGATCGGAAGAAACAAGAACTTCAAGCATAAGCTTGCTATTTGGTTCCGCATTTACTCCGGATTCATTTATTCCCTCTTCAGCGCTATTTTCGGCTTCTATTTTTCGGCTATTGTTAATTGAAATTGTTTTGGCGGATTCCTTGTCAAATCTGTTTTTTGACCTAATAACAATGCTATTTATTCCGCTTTGGAGGCTCAAGGTTCCGGAAAATTTTCCATCTTCGTCCACCAAGACATTCTGGCCGTTTATCGAGACTTCTGAGTCTTTCTCTGAAATTCCTTCTATCTTTACCAGGTCTTCATTGACTTCAGAATTATCCTCCGGCTCTAAAATAATAAGCCGGGGACTGGAAAAAAACAAATTGGCTTCTCTGTAAAGATAGGAAAATCCTAAAAAAACAAGCAAGGAAACCGCAAGAAGAAAAATCATTCTCGGAGTTATGGCAAAGGTGGAAAGCTTTATTGGTTTCGCCGGCTTTTCTCGGTCGTTTCCTTTTTTAATTACCTTGTTTATGTTTTTTTCCCTCTCATAAAGCTTTATCAAAATACTTTCTTCTATCCCCAGATAATAAGCATAGCTTCTTAAAAATCCTTTAACATAAACATCGCTGGGCAATTTGTCATATTCTCCGTTTTCCAAAAATTCCAGGTATTTATTTTGAATTTTAGTATTTTTTGAAACTTCATTTAGGGTAATTCTTTTTTCACTCCTGACTTTTCTCAGCTTTTCCCCCAACGTCAATGTGCCGATGCTTTTTCTGACAAATTCGCTTTTCGCCATAATTTTATGCTACCAATTTTGGACTAAAAAATCAATTAACTTGCCGTATTTTACGTCTGCCATTTATTATCCCTGATTTCCTGATCTTCTGAAGGATTGTTATACTCAAGCTCCTTATTAAAACCAGAGGAATTATTCTCCAAAACGAGAATCTCTCTTGGCTTTGATCCATCGGCCGGACCAATTATCCCCTTTTTCTCAAGAGAATCCAGCATTCTTGCTGCCCTAGAATAGCCTATCCTTAAACGGCGCTGCAGAAGTGAAGCAGAGGCTTTTTTCGCTTCAATAATTATTTTTTTAGCTTCTTCGTATAATCGGTCTTCATCAAAATTTTCGGCATCAATATTTATAGGACTGAAATTGAAGTTTTCCTGAAGGTTACCATCTGAATTTAAAATATCTTCTTTTTCTTCTTTTTCATCCTCTCCTACTTTTTGATTTTTTATAAAATCTACCACTTGCTTAACTTCCGATTCTGAAACAAGGGCACCTTGAATTCTTTTCGGGCTTGAAAAATTTGATGTTAAATATAGCATGTCCCCATTGCCCAAGAGCTTTTCTGCTCCGCTATAATCCAAAATGGTTCGGGAATCCATAAGAGATGCAACTTTAAAGGCTATGCGAGTGGTAATGTTAGATTTGATAAGCCCGGTAACTACAGTTACTATTGGTTTTTGAGTGGAAACAATCAAATGAATCCCAACTGCCCTTGCCATTTGGGCGATTCTGATTATCGCGGCTTCTACATCTTTTCCGTGCGAAAGCATAAGATCGGCAAGTTCATCAATTACTATCACAATGTATGGGAGTTTTCCTAGTTTTTTCTCCCCTTGCTTTTTTGTTTCCGGATCAGTGAATTTTATAACTGTTCCGGAACGAGCTTTTTGATTGTATGAAGCAATATCCTTTGAACCTGAGTCCTGAAGAAGCTGATACCTTTTGTCCATTTCCCCAATTGCCCACTTTAGCACATTAACAACTTTTCCGTTTTCAACAATAACCCCTGTTATAAGGTGGGGTATTTTATCATAAAGAGAAAGCTCTACTCTTTTTGGGTCAATCAATATGAATTTCAAATCTTCCGGAGAATTACGGTAAAGTAGAGAAAGAATAACAGAATTAATACAAACACTTTTTCCGGTATTTGTGGCTCCTGCGATCATAAGGTGGGGCATTTTATCAAGGTCGGCGGTAATGTAGTCTCCATTAACGTCTTTTCCCAGAGCTATGGTTAAGTTCGATTTGCTTTCTTTTCGCCAGAGTTCGCTCTCCAGAATTTCCCTAAGTCTGATTTCAGCAACTATTTCATTAGGAACTTCTATTCCTACTAGCGATTTTCCCGGTATGGGAGCTTCTATTCTTATTGATTTGGCGGCCAAAGCCAGGGCCAAGTTACTGTTAAGAGCCGTAATTCTGTTTAATTTTACTCCAAAAGCGGGGCGAAAACTGTATTGCGTTACAGTTGGACCGACTTTATTTTCAATATCTTCCACCTTAATACCGAATTGTTCAAGTGTTTTTTTTATTATTTCAGCTTTTTCATCAACATTCCCCCCCTCAGGCTTTTTTGATGAATATTTTAAAAGACTAAGCGGAGGAAAAATCCATTTTGATTTATTTGTTTCCGATCCTTTGATTGGTTTTTTTTCTTCAATAAAGTGAGCATAATCCATTTCCGGATTTTCATTTTTACCAGATTCTTTAAGCTGAGGATTCAATTTTGTTTTTTCAGGAAACTTTATATTTTTAATATTATTTTCCGCCACAATCGTTTCCATATCTACGACAGGCTCTTTTTCCAATTCTTTTTCGGGCTCTTTGGCGATAGGTTCTTCGGACTTATTTTTTTCTTGTTCATTTTCCTCCATTATTTCTTCTTTCTTGAACAAGTTTTTAAGCAAACTGACCTTACTTGCCAGCCAAGCAAAAGAAAAGTTAAAAGCCATAACTACTCCCATTAAAAAAATCGCAATCAAAATAACCGTTCCAGCAAAAACTCCAGTTGTTTTGACAAGTGCAATGGCAATGGCATATCCCACATATCCTCCTCCGCCTCCGGAAGCAGCGATTTCCAGCATTTCTTCTGTATTAAGATAAACGTGGAAAAATCCCAGAAAGCTAAAAAATATCAGAACTACTCCGAAAATCTTGAAAACATAAAAAGAAAACCTTTTTCTGAAAAGAAGCACTATTCCGCTCAAAATCAAAAACAGGGGAAAAATCCATTTTCCCCAGCCAAAAAGAAAACTCCCTATTTTTTCAAAATAGTTTCCTAAAGTTCCGGCTTTTTCAAAAAAACCCAGTATAAAAAGTATGGCCAAAGAAAACAAAAATATAGCCAGTATATTCCTTTTGGCATCTCCCGGGATCGACAATCTTGCTTCCCTTTTTAATTTTTCTTTATAACTCAAATCTCTCTTTTCTGAATTTTGTTTTTTCTTTCTTCCCATATTCCAATATTAACACAAATTTAGTAGTCCCTCAATTTTCTTATCGCCTGGTGCGCCCGAATTTTTTCCAGCGCCTTGGCTTCAATTTGGCGGATGCGTTCGCGGGTAACTCCGAACTCCAGGCCAACTTCTTCTAGTGTTCTAGTGATGCCGTCTTCCAGTCCGAAGCGGATTTTTAGAATTTTTTGCTCCCTTGGAGTAAGTTCATCCAGCACTTCCGTTATATGATTCTTGAGCAGCTTTCGAGAGGCAGATTGGTAAGGCATCACAGTTTCCGTATCTTCTATGAAATCCCCCAGTACGCTGTCATCATCATTGCCTCCAACAGGAGTCTCCAGGGGAACTGTTTCTTGGGAAATTTTTTGGATGTGCCTTATTTTATCAACATCTATGTTCATTTCTGCCGCAATTTCTTCAGGAAGCGGCTCCCTTCCCAGTTCTTGGACGAGTCTTCTGGTAATTTGAGTATATTTATTGATCGTTTCCACCATGTGGACAGGAATTCTGATAGTTCTTGACTGGTCTGCCAATGCTCGGGTTATCGCCTGCCTAATCCACCAGGTGGCATAGGTAGAAAATTTATAACCCTTATGATAATCGAATTTTTCCACTGCTCGGAAAAGCCCGATATTTCCCTCTTGAACCAGGTCCAAAAGTGAAAGATTGTGGGAGCGCCCAACATATTTCTTGGCAATACTCACCACTAGCCGCAAATTTGATTCCGTCAGTCTTTTTCTTGCCGCTAAATCCCCCTTTTCAATCGCCTTGGCCAGTTTTATTTCTTCCTCAGCGCTCAAAAGAGGAACTCTTCCAATTTCCCGGAGGTATATCTGGACTAGATCATAAGAATCACTGGGAATTTCTTCATCCAGAATAATGCTTCCCTTTCCGCGCTTTTTCTTTTTTTCATATTCTTCCGATTCTTTTTTGGAATCTATATCGAGCATTCCTTCAGAGCTGACAATTTTAATTCCCGAAGTTTCCAGTCTTTCATAAAGATTCTCGAGGTCCTCCAGTTCCCTTTCCATGTCCGGCATAACATGAATAATCTCGTCTTCCGTAATAAATCCCCTTTGTTTTCCTCTTGCAATCAATTCTTCTATCAAAACAGCTCCGTCAATTTCTTTTTCTTCCATTCCCTCCCTTTTTTCCAGATTTTCCTGCCTTCCCTTTCTCCTTATTGATTTTTTTTCTTTTGTTATTTTTTTCTTTTTCTTTTTTTCATGCCTGAAAACATTTTTTTTGGAATTTCTTTTGTTATTTTTTTCTTTCTTTCCCCTTGAAAGTTTCCAATTTCGATTTTTCTTTTTTCCTTTCTTCATAAATTCAAACTGCCCCAAGCTCAAATTCAGCTTCCAGCAGCTTTTGGTTAATTTTTATTATTCTTTGGAGATTTTTGAAAATTCTTCAATTAACATTTTTAGGCTATCGCTGTCTCCGCTTGCTTCCGCTTTCCGCATGTCTTGCAGAATAGTTACCATTTTTTCCTTGCGTATTTCCTTTTTGAGTTCCTGAAAATAAGTTTCAAACAGGAATTTTATTTCATCCTCTTCCCTCTCTGAAATTTTTCCGTTGTTTTGCTTTTGATATTTGGCATCAAAATAAGTTTTCTGAAAATAATCCTTAAGCTTGGGTTCTCCCAATTCCAATAGGAATTTTTGGAATTCAAAGCCTGATTCTTTTCCTTTTGCTAAAATCATCCTGATTGCCTCACTTTCTAGAATACTACTTTCTGGGAAATCGGCAATTATTTTTTTCCATAGGATCGGGCTAGCAATAATCAGTCCGGCTATTTTTCTTTTGATCGCCTCTTTCTTGCTTTCTTTGGGCGTATTACTTTCTTCCACCTCCGATTCTTCGGAAGCCGTACTTTTCCCTTTTTTGAACTCCGAGGTATTGGCCAAGTCTATTATATTTTTTTCTTCAATTCCCGTTTTTTGGGAAAAATCTTTTATCCAGTATTCCTTCTCAACCGGATTGCTAAAATTTTGGATAATGTCCAGGAATTCGGAAACAATGACTTTTTTGTTTTCTGCTTTTTCTTTGCCATGTTTTTCAAGAATTGTTCCGATTAAGTGTTCCATGGCTGGAATGGAGCTATTCACGGAATCTATGAGAGACTGGGGATTTTTTTCTACCGCTTCCGAGGCATCTTTTCCTCCTGAAAGTTTCACAATATCAACATCCATTCCTCTTTGGAAACAAAGAAAGGCTCCCCTCAGGGAAGCTTCTTGCCCGGCGCTGTCCATGTCATAAAGCATTTTTATTTTGCCGGCATACCTTTTGATTATATCTAACTGTGACGGCGTTAAAGCTGTTCCAGAAACTGCCACCGTATTCCTTATTCCTGCCTGATGCGAAGCGATTACGTCAATATTACCTTCAACAAGCAGGGTGAACTTCTTGTCTTTTATTTCCTTTTTTGCTTTATCTATGCCATAAAGGACACTACTTTTATGGTAAACCGAGGTTTCCGGGGTATTTACGTATTTGGCGCTCGATTCGTCTCCTCCGGGAGAAACTCTTCCAGAAAATCCGATTATGTGCCCCATAATGTCTGCAATTGGAAACATAATCCGGTCACGGAAACGATCGTAGTAGTTTGTGGCTTGCCCGCCTTGAATCAGCGAGTTAGATAACTCATGGCTTGTATCAAGTATCTGACTTGATTTATTCACCAATAGACCGGATTTGAAGATATCTTGTACTGAATAACCTCTTCCGGTTAAAAATTCCAGTAAATTCCTCCATCCTAAAGGGGCATAGCCCACTCTAAACTCACGGATTATTCCTTCCTTGAGTCCCCTTTTTTCAAAATAGGGCAGGATTTTTTTTCTTCCCATTCCTTCCCATAGCTGCTTTTCATAAAACTTGGTAGCTAGCTCCAAAATTTCCAAAATCTTGGTTTTGTTTTCTGAGTTATCAAATTTGTTCTTGGAAAGTATGACCCCTGCCTTCCCAGCCAGAATTTTGAGCGCTTCTTTGAATTCCAGGCTTTCCATCTCCATCAAAAAACCAAAAATATCCCCTCCTTTTCCGCAACCGAAGCAATGCCAAATTTGCTTTTCTTCGCTAATTATAAAAGAAGGAGTTTTTTCATGATGAAAAGGACAAAGCGCTTTCCAACTAGCGCCTGCTTTTTGAACTCTGATATATTCGCTTATAAGATCGACTATGTTTATCCTGGAGCGTATTTCTTCCAAAACCGAATCCATTTATTGAAGCTTTAAAAAAATATTACCCTTTTTTGACGAAAGGCTTACATTGCCACAATACTCCGTAATACCAAAGAAAAAGGCAAAAAATTTCACTTTGGAGAACGTGCAATTTAGGGCTAAAAGATTTCTTCTGTTTTTCCATTAATAGAAATGATGACTTCTTTTACGCTAGAAAATTGCTTCAGGGTTTCTGTTATCTGAGCACGAATCGCCGTAACGCGGCAAGATCCTCCCACCGCTTTTTGAAGTTGATCGCTAAAATCAACTTTAGCTATTCCGTTTTCTATTTTTAAATTTTGAATTTCGACTCCTGAATTAATATTAGTGGAAAATTTTCCCTTTTCCTCAAGTTTCGTCGGTCCAGAAAGCAGTTCTTCAAGAGCCGCTCTGGCGGGAGCCTGTGTTTTAGGAATTATTCTTTTCACCTCATAAACCCCGCTACAACTGTTTGTTCCAGAATTGTAGTATGAATTAGAGAAATAAACTCTGACTATCTGATTTTTAGGCGCAGTAAATTTTACTGGAATTTCAACCCTTCTCAGATCTTCTTCCGTTTCACCGGCAGGATTATCTTCTCTTATAATTATTTTTCCGCTTCCTGAGGTTTTAGAAAAATCAAGCACTGCCCGAAACGGAACAAAGTCTTCTTTCATCCATTCTCCAAGCGCCCCAGCGGGAGCAATGGCAATTGACTTCCCTTTTTCATCAATAATTTCAATCGGAAAATCTCCTTCGAAAAACCAAGTTCCCCGCGCTTCTCCGATAATTTCCAAAGGGCTGGAAACTTCTGCTCCATCTTTTGGTTCATCTATTCTTATCATATTAAAGTGCGTTTGTCCATTCTCCGAATCGGCATTTTTTTCCTTACCGTTTAAAACTTCCTCTTTTTCACATCCGGAAGTCGGCTTGGGATTTCCAGGGTTTCCGTGTTTTATCCATTTCCCATTCTGGCAAATCCATTCATCCTCGCTACCCCGAAGGGCGAAAAGCAGCAATCCTAGCAAAACAGCCAGAATCGCCACAATGCCGATTATTACACTTGCTTTTTTCAAAGCATAGCTAGGTAATTTTTCTTGCATATTTTTAATATAAAAATTACGTGTGTATTACAACCGGGGTTCCGATCTCCGCCCAGTTGTAAACTTTTTCCGCAGGTCCGACTCCGAGCCGGACGCATCCATGGGAAACCGGAATTCCCAAATGATTCGCTCCTTCTTTGTATCCTCCGGGCCATTCGGGAAGTTCATGAATTCCAAATTTTCCCGAACTTACAAATGCCATCCAGTACGGCATATAAAGTTTGTACTTGCTAGACCAAGTCCGGGAATGCTTGTTATAAACCTGAAACGATCCCTGCGGAGTTTCCATCCCTCTTTTACCCGAAGAGACAAGAAATGAATCCAGGGCTTTTCCGTTTTCAAATATTACCATTATCTGAGCTTTGAGATTAATATCAATATATTTTCCTTCTTTTATCTGGGGAGTAGTGCCTTTCCTTGCCTGTTCCAACCGAACAGTTACATTCGTTTTTGGATCTAAGGGCTTGGGAGCGTTCGTTTCAAAACTGGTTTGGGAAATAAGCTGAAAGCTTTCCTCCGGCTCTACCTTATGGCGAATATATATTTTAAGAACGTATTTCTCGCCTTTTTTCAGTTCCTCTTTCGGCAAAAGTCTCACTCTTTTAATTTTAGGGTCCACCTGATAAACCATTTCCACTGAAGGATTAATAGTGAACTTTATTTTGAAGTCGTCAATGGGTTTGTCAAAAGTGATCAAAATGGGGTCTTCCATGCCGATCATGACATCTTTTGCCTCGTTTTTCGGATAAAGATCGGTCATCTGGGGATATTTTTTAGTTTCAAAAGAAAATCTGGCATCAGTCCTTAGGAAAATCACATTTCTCAAGCCGTTAATTTTGATGCTATATTTTTTTTCAAGGTCCCAGTGGCCCTTCGGATAAAGATAGAGCTTTCTATTGAAATCTTCCCATAAAAAATCCACTTCTTCTCCGGGGCTTATTTCAATCTTTCCTGAGGCTGCCCAGGAAATCATGGGTCTTGAAAATTTGATTTCCACCGGCTCCTGGGGATCTATGACATGTTCAAGCGACAACGTTGCTTCCGATCTAAAAAATTTCGGATAAAAATAAATCAGCGCGGAAAAAATTGTAAGAAGCAGAAAAAATAAACTTATTCCTATCAATATTTTGATTATTGTTTTGTGTTTTTTGTTTTGGAACATAAACTAAAGGATCTTTAACTTCTAATTTATTATATCATACTATTATTTTAGTATTCGGAAAATAGCGCCTTGGATTTTTCCCAAAGCTGCGGATTGTCTTCTTTTATTTTGAGCCAATACCACCACTCGGCTCCCCAAAGGTACGCTTCCTCAAATCCGGTTTTTCTGGCAAACTTGACACTTCCTTCAAGTTTTTCCTCATTCATCGATTCAAATTGCTTTTCCAATGGAAAGTCAACTGTCCATCCTCCTATCCAAGGTTCGCCTTGAAGCTCGACTATAATGATGTTTTCCTGCTTGGCAAACTTTTTTATTATCCATTGCTTGAATTTAAAGAAGTTCGGGCCGATTGGATATTTCCAATAGCCTCCAGCCTTTTGGCTGTAAACTTCTCGATAAAGCGTAGTTCCAAAAACGTCCGCCCTTCTCGCCGACTGCACCCAGAGGCTCAATTCTCCGCTGTCGGTAATAATAACCGGACGACTGTCTTTGCTTTTAACCGTTGCTATTTCCTTGTCTAGCAGCTCCACATCAAGTACGGGACAGATTCCGAAATTCAAAAAAGGTTCGTTTTCTACCTGCCAATATTTGATTGTCTTATTGCCTTTATATCTGTCCACCGCGGTTTCAACAAATTCAATCAGCCCTTCCTTTCTTTTCCCATCATCCTCTTTTGCCCATTGCGGAATATGGCATTCCGGCCAACGGGGAACTTTTTGCCCTATCGCCAGAACAATTTCTGCATTCCTTTTTTGCGCTTCCTGAAGCTGGAAATCAACATCAGAAAAATCATATTTTCCTTCTTCCCTTTCTATTAAATCCCAATAAGCAACGACTCTTATCTTCCTTACCCCCAGATCGTCAAGAATAGCCAGATACGCTTCTTGCCAATCAAGTCCGATGTCCTGCGCGTAGCGCGAAGAAAAGGTTACTCCCAAATCAAAATCATTTTCCGGAGTTTTCACGGGAAGATTAAAATAAACAAAAAAACCGACTATCAGCAAAACGGCAATCTGCAGTATTTTGAATGTTTTTTTTAGGACAAACTTAAGCATAATGCAAAATGAGGGCTTAAAGCAAAAAACGTAAAGCTGATTAGGATTTAGAATATGGCATTTAGGATATAGAATGAGAATGAATATTCCGGGTTCCAGATACTAAATTCGAAATTCTAAGGTAACTTTTCACTTTTCTAGTATTGATATATTATACTTCCCGACACCAGGTAAATTCCGGCCGCGATTACAAGAATCGCTCCGAATTTTTGCATCCAATCCCAGAATAAAATCCTTTCATTGAAAATGGAAGGGTATTTTCCGGAAGCGAGAATGGAAAGGAAAATCACAAAAGCATATTGGATAGATGCCAAAGAACTGACCAGCGTGACGCTTCCCAAGGAAATCGCATAATTGATAAGCAACGAACCGGTTCCGGCAATTATTTTGTTTCCTAAAAAAAGAATCCCAGTCTGATATTTTATTTTCTCAGGATTTTTAAATCTCTTAAGGCTTTCAATGATGTCTTTTCGCCACTGCGGAATCAGGAAAAAACTGCAAATGCAAATAGCCATTCCGAATCTGGTCCAAATGAATCCGTTGATGAAAGTTTGCTCTTCATAAACGTATTTGAAAATCGAATAAGCCAGTGCCAATAAAATACTGGAAAAAATAGTCTGATAAAAACCGGAAAAGAATTTTCTTTTGTTCATCTTAAAGGGCAGATCAAAAGAGATAAGCAGTCCTCCCAAAATCAGAATAACAATGCCCGAAATTTCCCGGAATCCAAAATATTCTCTGACCAAAGCGAAAGAAAAAAGATAGCTGAAAACGGGGATAACCGCTCCTGCCAAAGGAGCCACTTGGCTAATCCTAGATTTCCTAATAGCGAAATAAAGCACTAGGATCCCCAATGTGAAAAATATTCCTGAGATAAGGCTAGTAAATATCTGGAATTTTGAAGGGATATAGAACCCGAAAGGCAGCAGAATCAGAGAGCCCAGGCCCAGAACTCCAATATAAAATGAATAGACATGCGGCTTGGAAATTCTTCCGGAGCTTAAAAGGAACTTATCCAAAACAACCGCAATTGCGACTAAAAAATAGGAAAACACGGAAATAGAAATCCAATTCATAGAGAGTTTTGCTTGATTATTTTTTGATATTCATAAAAGCTTCTCCTTGGAGTTGCTTCAATTTTATCATAATCCATTTGTAAAAGCCCGAAGCGAAAATGAAAAGTTCCCCACTCATAATTATCCATAAGAGACCAGTAATTGTATCCTTTTACATCCACCCCTTCAGAAATGGCTTTTTGAACCTGAAAAAGATGAGCACGCAAAAACTTCACCCTTTCCGGATCATCCAACTTCAAATCATCCGGCATTCCGTTTTCCATAATATAAATTGGGAGTTTTGTCCTCTTCCAAGCCTCTTTCAATGTCTTGTAGATTCCTTCGGGATAGGACACCCATTTCATCACATTGTTTTCATCTTCCTCAATCCTGAACCCCAAATACATTGAATTTTTAGGATCAAATTTTATTTTTCCGAGACGATAGTAATCAACTCCATAGTAATCCTCACATCCTTTTATTTTATTTCCAAAAGCGGTTATCCTGAACCATCTTGAAACTCCATCGGCAATTTTCAAGAAAAAACCCAATCCTTCAGCATCATACCAATTGTATAAATAACTTATTCCAACAACTGAATCTTTTTTAACGGCATGTATTACCCTATAAGATTCGCGATAAGCCTCCGCCAAATTAGAAAGCGCTTTCCAGAATTTAAAAATGTTTTTATATCCCGGAGGAAACTTTCCAGTAAGATAACCCATTCCCAATGGAACCATCGGCTCATTGAGAACCACATAAACATCCACCAAGTCGCCTAATTTTTTGACAGAAAATTCCACATATTTTTTGAAAATCTCAACAGATTCTTTTTTGTGAAATCCATATTTTTCTGAAAACCAAATCGGACTGGTCCAGTGCCAAAGAGTCAAAATAACTTTAATATTTCTTTTTTTAAGGTCCTCTAAAATTTCCCTGTAATGCCTTACTGAATCTTGCGAAAATTCTCCTTCTCTCGGCTCAATCCGCGACCACTCCAAAGACAAACGGAAAGATTTCACTCCAAGTTCTGAAAGATAGTCATGGTATTTTTGATATTTATTCCAATAATCGCAAGCTTTTCCGGATTTTTCTTTAGTCTTTCCCTCTTCTTCCCACTTCCACCAATCGGAATTGAAATTATTCCCCTCTATTTGATAGGAAGAAGTTGCAGTTCCCCACAAGAAATCTTTTGGAAATTTTTTGTCTTCTTCTGTCATAGTTTCATTTTACACCAAAACTCTCCCCAACAAAAACCGCTTAATAATAAAAGGCGATGCATTCTTCCACATCGCCTTTTTTGAAAGCTATTTAACTTTATTTATTTTGAAAGTTATAGGAAATTGTTTTTTCTGAATGGATGCTTTTAACCTTGTTGTAATACAAGTTCACGTCACTGATCCATTTTGTGACCGAAGCTGGATCATGTCCGGCACAGCTTCTTCCGCATTTCCAGACGATAAGCTTTGCCGGGGTATTCAAATTCTGATCCAAAAGATTTGAAATCCTATTTCCGACCATCTGTACTCCTTCTTCCGGGCTACCGAAGCATCCGTGCCCCATAGCTATTCCTCGGCTTCCGGCACCCTTATATCCCCAATAATTGTAGCAATCCAGTCCGTTTTTGGACGGAGACCTTTTTCCCCAGTTACTTTCCTTCTTGGCAATCCCGATGATGAAAGCAGCAGTTTCCCGATCATATTTGCGTATTTCCGGAATCATTTCCTTGATAGGATAGTCTCCAACAAGTTCATAGAGTCCCTTTTCTACATTATCTCTTTGACTTTCCTCCGGAATAATTTCGGAAAAAGCGATATTGCTTTCAGAAATATCCCCGCTCATAGCCAGCTTAATCTTAATATCCTCAATTTCTGCTTGATCAAAGACTTTCGGCTTCACCAGCTGATAATCTTGGCGGTAAGATTCATTATTCAGACTCAAAATCTGCCCGCAAAAAAAACAGCCCAGAATAATTATCAGGGTTATTTTTGCATGTTTTTTGTTAATTTTTGACTTTTTTAGGCTTTTTATCCAGTTTCTTAGTAAATTCTTCGTTTTCCTCAAGAATGCATATCTACTCATATTTTATCCTTAAAAATTTACCTCATCCTAGCCAAACAGAACAGGATAGCATATTTTACAATTTTAGTCAACTAAAAAAGCCGAAATAAATCATATTTTGGCTTATATAAAGGATATATCAGTTATTCAATTCTTTAAAATAGAGATTTACGTCGCTAATCCACTTTTGAACATCATATCTACTGTGACCCGCGCAGGACGAGCCGCACTTCCAGACAATAAGCTCCGCTGGCGTGTCCAATTTTTCCTTTTTAATAAGGGTTTCTAAGCGCTTGGCTACCGTATCTACCGCATCCTTCCGGCTATTAAAGCAGGTATGCCCGCCCGTTCCCATTTTTTCGCGTATTCCCTTATATCCCCAATAATTATAGCAATCTTTGCCGTCTAAGACCGGAACCCGCTTGCCCCAATTGCTTTCCTTTTTGGCGATACTGATGAGAAAAGCTGCCACAACCTTATCCTTTTCAGCAATATCCGGAATCATTTTTTCAATTGGATAACCTTTAACCATTTCTCTGATTTCTTTTTCTATTTTTTCACTGCTGTTTTCTTTTTCCATCGCCCTGACCATTGCTTCGAGATATGCCAGATTTTCTTCGTCCGTCGCCTCCTTTTTGCTTTTCTCCGTTTCCGCTCCTAAAACCTTACCTTCCCGCATCAGTTCCTGCTTGTGATGGCTGGCTGACAACTGCTGATCTGTCGCGGAAGCCCCAGTTCCCAAATAACGATAAATAAGCGCCATGGAAAACATTCCCAGAAGAATCGCACCGACAATGGAAAAATTCCAGGCTTTTGCAAGGGTAATGCTTTCGGTAAAATTCTTTGACTTTTTCCTTGTCAGCTTTTGCAATCGGAAAAATTTTTCTTCAAGGCTATCCAATAGGAAATCTGCTTTGCTTTGAGAACGATGGGCAACATAACTCCTTATTATTTTCGCGCTTAAGCTGTCAAAACCGAAATTCCTGTTTAGAGCCGTTCCTCTTTCAAGTAGCTCCTGCTCTTTGGGAGTGATATATAATTTTGAATCTTCGGTAAAGAATTTATCCGTTTTCCCGCCTCGAAAAAAAAGTATGGGATTTTTTTTGAGATAGGAAAGTTTTTTAACTCTAGCGATTTCCTGGCCGATAATTTTTTGAGTCTTCTCTTGTTCCTTGATAAAAAAGGACTCTTTAAGCAGAGACAGGGATCTCTTTGAATGCTTTGAAGGCCCGATTAAGAGTCCCTTGAAGATATTCGGTGAAATTTCTTTTTTATTGTTAGTCATACCCATTTGCCAAAAACTTTACTTTTACTATTAACTATTCTAGCTCATTTTTCTACTTATCACAAACCTCGAGAAAAGCAGGAAAAATAGCCCAATAATTGCCATGCCAAATGACAGCAGCTGGCTTATTTCCAAAAATCCGAGAAGTGACTTTTCAGGGCCTTCCCTTCCGAA
The DNA here is from genome assembly GCA_964440305.1 of uncultured Bdellovibrionales bacterium. GTDB lineage: Bacteria > Patescibacteriota > Minisyncoccia > Moranbacterales > JAKLHP01 > CAYTRS01. Next base: position 32,358 of record CAYTRS010000001.1, on the reverse strand, counting down.
ATCAAGCAAAAAGCGGAAGATGCCATACCCCAGAAGGTAGCTGAAAAGCATTTTATCCTTAAACTTTGAATGATTCCGCAATCTCCAGAGTAAAACAAAAAGGATAATGCCTTCAAAAAAAGCCTCGCAGAGCTGATTAGGGTAGCGAAGAAACTTATCCGATCCGAAATGCATTCCCCAAGGGCTCTCGGTAATTTTTCCGAACAGCTCGCCATTCAAGAAATTCCCTATTCTTCCGAAAAAATATCCGGCTGGAACTGCCGGCGCAATAAAATTGGCAAGTTTCAGGAAACTAACGCCCTGAAGTCGAGTATAAATCCAAGAAGTCAAAACAACCCCAATGAGCCCCCCATGATAGCTCATTCCGAAAATTCCTGAAAATTCCCCGTTTTCCGGATTAAAAGGGTAAACGACAGCCAGCGGATTTTTGAGAAAATAATCCGGATCATAAAAAAACACGTATCCAAGTCTGGCCCCGATCAACAGCCCCATAAAAGAAACTAAAAAAATATTCTCTAAAAAATCCTTCGCATAAGTTCCTTCTTTTTTTCGGATCCGATATAAAATCAGAAGATAAACCGCTAAAAACGCGATGATATACATCAAAGAATACCAGCGTATCGGAAACGGACCCATGTTGAAAGCGACCGGATCAATATATCGGGGAAGGTTTTGATATAAATAAAGAAATGTATCCACCTGAATTAAATTACGCAGTAAAAAATTTTTTGAGAAATCTCGTAGCCAGCACTAAGCTTTATACCCTTTAACTTAGATTATCATGGTTTAGTAAGGAAACCTCTTTACTGATACGCGGTCTGATTTGGAGAAAAATTGTTTGCCGCATATAAAGACTAGATTTTTTTAATTGGCGCGAAATCCAAGGAAAATTTCTTGATGCCCTTTCCCCGGAAAGCGACGACCACCACATCGCCCGCGACTGAAACTACAATCCCCTCCCCGAAAACTTCGTGTTTTACTCGATCGCCGTCCTTAAAATTAGTATTATGTATTATGTATTTTGTATCCGGTGTTCCTTTTTTGTATTTATTAAAACTTCCATACATTTTACTTTTTATTTCTGGCTTCTCACTTTTTACCATCAGATGCGTTGGAATATCGTCCAAAAACCTTGAAGGGGCATTGACCTGGGTGGATCCGAAAATATTGCGCTGGTTGGCGAAAACTAAATAGACTTTTTCCTTCGATCTGGTTACGCCTACATACATCAGCCGCCTTTCTTCCTCCATTTCCAAAGCGTCCATCACACTTCTGGAGTGCGGGAAAAGCCCTTCTTCCAATCCAACTATGAAAACTACCGGAAATTCCAGCCCCTTAGCACTGTGCAGCGTCATAAGATGCACTGAGTTCTTGTCTTGGCTGATTTTGTCCGTGTCCGAAGCCAGTGCCACCTCTTCCAGAAACAAATCAAGCGCTTTGGCTATAGCTGTTTCCTCGTCAATGTCATATTTTTGGGCGACAGTAATAAGCTCCCGAACATTTTCCCAGCGCATTTCACCTTCGGTCGAGCCGTCCAAGAGCTCTTTTTCATATCCGCTTTCACGGAACACTTTCTCAATAAAATCGGAAAGTTTGATTCTTTCTTTTGCCTCGTTCATCCTTTGGATGAAATCGCAGAATTTGGCAATACTCTCCGATTTTCCTTTGAGAATTTTTTCCTGACTAAGCTTGATACCGGCAGAAATAAGGTCAGTATTTTTTTCTTTAGCGAAGAAGATCCAGCTAGCAACGGTTTTTTCTCCGATTCCTTTTTTTTGTTCATTCATTATCCTTTCCAGCGCCAAGCAATCGTTCGGGTTCTGTATAATACGAAGATATGCGACCATATCCTTCACTTCTTTTCTTTGGTAGAATTTTGTTCCCCCAATAATTCGATATGGAAGGGAATGCTTCAGAAAAATTTCTTCCAAAACTCTAGATTGGGCATTAGTGCGGTAAAGCACTACAAAATCTCGGTAAGAAAACCTTTTCTCTTCCTGAATTAATTTTTGGATTTCATTCGCCACGAATTCCGCTTCATCAATCTCATCGTCCGCTTCATAGGAAGAAATCAGGTGCTCTTCTTTGTTTTCCGTCCATAGCTTCTTGTCTTTACGGTAGACGTTCTTGGATATCACCGAGTAAGCCGCATCAAGGATTATCTGGGTGGATCGGTAGTTCTGTTCCAATGCAATCACTTTCGCTTCCGGATAATCTTTTTCAAAATTCAAAATGTTGCGAATATCCGCCTGTCGCCAGCCGTATATCGACTGCCAGTCGTCCCCCACAACGCACAAATTACGGTGCTTTTTTGCCAAGAGATTTATGAAAACATATTGGGAATGATTCGTGTCCTGATATTCGTCAACCAGGATATAGCGGAAACGATTCTGGTATTTTTCTAAAATTTCGGGAAAATCTCGGAAAATTTTCACAGTCAGGCAGATGAGATCGTCAAAATCCAAAGAATTGCTGTCTTTCAGCTCCTTTTGATAAGCAAAATATACTTTCGCAGTTATATCCTCATAAAATCCCCCGGATTCCCTCACATAATCTTCTGGGCTCTTGAGTTCGTTTTTGGCCTTGCCGATTGAATTTATGAATGCATTGGGATGGAACTGGTCCGGATTAAGTTCTAACTTCTTGATTATTTTCTTCATCAGCACTGCCTGGTCGCGGTCGTCTATTATATTGAAGGATTTTCCATAGCCCAAAATTTCTATTTCTCTGCGCAGAATTCTTGCGCAGATACTGTGGAAGGTTCCCACTAGCGGAATATTACGGGATATTTTTTCCCCTTCCTGCAACAGTTTTTCTACTCTTTCTTTCATTTCTCCGGCCGCCTTGTTGGTAAAGGTGACTGCCAAAATATTCAAAGGATTAATTCCCTTTTCTCTTATGAGGTAAGCCACTCGGTGGGTCAGCGTACGGGTTTTTCCGCTTCCCGCGCCAGCAATAATCAAAAGCGGACCTTCTATTGCTTCCACGGCCTCTCTTTGTTTTGGATTCAGGTGAGTTAAAATTTCAGACATTTGAATTTTGATAAAATTTAGCTTAATTGTATAAAAAATTTTCTTTTTTTCGGGCTTCGAAGCCCTAGCGCAGACAAGAAAAAAAGAAAATTTTTATCCGTTCTTGTTTAACTTTCTTATTTTAGCATAATTCAGGAATCGGGACTAAACTTCCCAAAAACGGCAATTATGCTACATTTAAAATATGGTTAAGCTGATCAAAAGGGCTATAAATGGCATCGAAAACGAGCCGATTAACTTCAAAATCTGGGTGACTTCCTTTTTGGCTATTATTATTTTTCGAATCCTGATTGAAAATTGGCTGGGTGATTTCAAAAATCGCCCGGGAATTTTCATTTTTTATGAGTTTTCACATACTTTTCTTTTTTTTCTAATCGCTTATTTGCTTTTTCTGGGAATTATAAGAAAATTTACCGGGGAGAACTTTGGAAAAATCTCCAATGTCCTTCTTTGGGGATATCTCATAATCCTCACTCCCCCGATTTTTGACCATATTATTTCAAAAGGGGAAGGCTTTTGGAGTTTTTATGAGTTTGACGGATTAGCCGGGCTTTTTCAAAGATTCCTCACTTTTTTCGGAAGCACGCCAGAAATCGGAATCACTTACGGAGTAAGGATAGAAGTAGCCTTGGTAATAATGCTGATTTTTATTTATGTTCTAGCTAAAAGCAACAAATTTATAAATTCCGTATTTGTTGCAGTGTTGTCATATTTTGTTCTTTTTATTTTAGGTACTTTCCCTTCCTATGTGACCATTCTCGCGAAGGGACTTGAAAAGGGATTTTTCGGTATTTCTGAAGTTGATGTAGCGCAAATGTTCCTTTCTCCCACTTCAATATTTTATCGGGGAATTTTGGATATTCCGAGCTCACTAAATGTTAAAATGAGCCTAGTTTATTCTCTAGTCGTTTCTATTATAATTTTTCTTGCCCTTTATTTTTATTTCAAGGAAAAGCTGATTGGATTTCTTAAGAATTCCCGTCCTCCGCAGCTTGTTTATCACGGCGGGCTTTTTTTCGTGGGAATCGGCTTAGGATTTCTTTTACAAAAAGGCGGAAACTTAGAAGCGTTGATTATCAGCCAGCTAACTTTTTTTAATATAATTTCAATAATAATACTCTTGGAATCAATCGGGTTTTCCTGGCTCGCTTCAGTTGTCCCCAATGATCTGGAAGACAAAAAAATAGACGAAAAGACAAATTCTTGGCGTCCTCTTCCCCGAAATGTTTTCAACGAATCGGAATATAAAACAATAGGAGTCATTCTATTTTTATCCGCAATATTTTTTTCCGCCATCGTCAACTTCAAAATCGCCCTGTTTCTTGTCGCTTATCAGGCCATAGCTTGGATCTATTCGTCTTTCCCCCTACGCCTTAAAAGATTTGCCATAATATCAACTTTCGTAAGTGCCTTAGCCTCGTCTATTATATTGTTTTCCGGATTTATTCTAGTACATCCTTCCCAGGACATTTCCGCGCTTCCCTGGAAGATAATCGCGCTCTTGATTTTCGCCTTCACTTTTTCTCTTCCCCTCAAGGATTTCAAAGATATTGAGGGAGACAGATCAGACGGGGTTTATACTGTTCCGGTGTTTTTTGGAGAAAGCTGGGGAAAAATAATCACTGGAGGGGGAATATTCCTTTCTTTTGTTTTAAGCGTTCTTGTTTTCAATGAGCCTGGCCTTTTTTGGTGGGCGATTATCTTTGGAGGAATTTCTTTTTTCCTGGTCAATAATATGTCCGCCCAAGACGGATCCGCCTCTGGCGGAAAAAAAAATCCGGCAAAAAGCCGGATTCATTATCGCAATATTATCTGGTGGATATTGGGAATAGTGTCAATTTACGGGATTATATTAATTAAAGCAATTATATAATTTTTTCCAATCTTCTACGCATAGCTCCTGAGCTCTGACGTTCCTTGAAAACCCCGCTCCTTCCAATATTTTCTCAACTTCTTTTTTTTCCAAATGAAAACTATTGGACAAATTGTTCGCCAGCGTTTTTCTTTTGGCGCAAAATCCCGCCCGCACAACTCTGAAAAATTTCTTCCCCTCATCACCTGTCACGTATTTCGGTTCGCTTGTCACAATTCTAATAACCGCACTATCCACTTCCGGAATCGGATAAAAATACTTCCTGCTGACAGTAAAAAGAAGTTCGGGCTTTGCGTAATATTGCACCGAAACAGCCAAAATGCTCATTTTTCCAGGATTTGCCACAATTCTTTCCGCCACTTCTTTCTGCACCATAAGAATCATTTCGCTTGGCGGATTTTCGCTTTCCAAAAACATCCGAATAATCGGAGAAGTGATATAATATGGCAGATTTGCCACAATTTTATATTTAGTATCAGGTATAGTGTAGCAGCTATTATGTATATTTTTTGGATTTTGAGCTTTGGATTTGGTTTGGAATTTGAAATTTGAACTTTGGATTTGCAAATCCAAAATATTTTCGTTTACTATATCAATATTGCTTGAATTCTTAAATTTATCCCTGAGAAGGTTAGCTAGGTTCTCGTCAATTTCAACCGCAATAACTCTTCCCGCTTTTTTTGCGAGTTCTTCGGTCAAAACCCCCGTTCCCGGACCAATTTCTAAAACAATATCAGAAGAATTCAAATCCGCCGCTTCAATAATTTTTTTGACTACTTGAAAATCTTTCAGGAAATTTTGCCCTAAAGATTTCTTTATTCTCATATTTTTAGCTTATTAGCTTGTAGCTGGTTAGCTTCTTAGATTAACAGATAATTTAATCTACAAGCTAAAAACTACAAGCCACGAGCTAATTAAGTATTTCTTCCATCTTAACGTCAATCACTCCCGCGCCAATGCTGGCAATTTTTTCAAAAGCGACTTTATCCAAGTCTATTATTCTCCCCGGACCGAATGGTCCGCGGTCGTTGATTTGGACAATTACCGATTTTCCATTTTCTTTGTTGGTAACTCTAACATAGCTTCCCATCGGAAGCCAAGGATTAGCCGCAAACAGCCCGCCTTTGAAAGCATACCAAGTTCCCAGACCCTTGTGTGTCTTTCCGACTTTTACATAGGTTCCTTCCACTGAAATTTCTTCCACCGGATCTTTGGCAATTCTCTTTGTCATAACTTTACGGGAAATTTCTTTTCCATTGTGCGAAACAACCTTGTATTTTATTTCTTCTATTCCTTTTACTCCCTTCTGCTTGATTTTTTTCTCCCGCCAGCTCATCTTGTCGTCCTGCGTCACTATTTTATTAAAGGCTATGTCCCTATTTACCATTTCCTCCCTTATATCTACCCGAATAACTTCAATTTTAGTCTCTCCGTAAATCGGAGATTCTAGGGAAGGATGGGATATATCATCTTCTCCTAAAGCTATCTCGCTTTCCATTAGCGCCTCCCTTACAACCCTTCCGAAAACATATTTTTCAGTTTTTTTTCCGTCAGAAAGAATGCTTACTTTTTTTGCCCTTTCAATTATTATTTTTCCTCCGGAATACAGCTTTTCTCCCTTTGCCGGAAAAATAATGTCTTTTTCGCCCAGATCTATTTTTTCTTTTTCCAAAAACTCCTCGACTGTCCCAGAATCCTTATTCGCAATTTCTCCACATATTCCTTCGTCGCAAACAGTCACTTTTTTATTTCCCGATTCAAAATCCAATTCTTCATCCCCATTCCAAAAAGCGAGAGTGGGATTTCCACAAGACAAAAAAATAAGAAGTAAAATAGCGATACGAATGACACGAATTTGCATACGAATGACACGAATATAAATTTGTAAGTCCGCCTTGGACACCTTGATTTTTAACTTTGCATTTTGAATTTTTAATTTACTCGGTTTTGAATCTATACTGCACTGCTTCAGCAATATGAGCCGGCAGAATATTTTCTGCCTCTTCCAAATCCGCGATAGTTCTGGCGACTTTTATCAGCCGGAAATAGGCACGCGCGCTCAAGCGCAGGCTGGAAACGGCGCTCCGCAGGAGTTCCATGCTTTCTTTTCCCAAGGGGCAAAGCTTTTCAATGTGTTCCGAACCCATTTCACTATTGGTCATAATTGGAAGATCTATAAGCCTTTTAGACTGAATTTCCCTGGCTCTTTCTACTCTTTCGCGAATATCAGCGCTCCCTTCTCCAGATTTTGTTTTTTCCAGTTTTTCAAATTTGAGCCTAGGCACTTCCACATGGAGATCGATCCGATCCAGAATCGGACCGGAAATTTTTCTCTGGTATTTTATTATCTGCGATGGGGTGCAGGAGCAGACTTTTTCCGGATCAGTCGCGTTTCCACAGGGACACGGATTCATCGCCGCCACCAAAATGAATCTTGCCGGAAATTCAAGGGAACCTTTCGCACGCGAAACTGTGATTACCCCGTCTTCCAGCGGCTGGCGGAGATTCTCCAAAACAGGTCTTGGAAATTCTGCAAATTCATCCAAAAACAAAACTCCGCGGTGCGCCAAACTTATTTCCCCCGGCTTTGGATAAGTTCCTCCTCCAACCAATGATACGGAACTAGCACTATGATGAGGCGACCGGAACGGACGGTTTACTACCAAAGGCTTTTCCTTAGGAAGCCTTCCGGAAATGGAAAAAATTTTGGTTATTTCCAGGCTTTCATCAAGATTAAGGCGCGGCAGGATTGAAGGCATAGTTTTTGCCAGAAGCGTTTTTCCCGACCCCGGAGGACCGTTGAAAATTACATTGTGCCCGCCCGCTGCTGCGATTTCCAGCGCTCTTTTCGCCTGTTCCTGCCCCTTGATATATCCCATATCCATCAAATTATCTCCACCACTTTTAAATATGCTTTCGTGGTCAATCGGAGGAAAAACATCAATCGGCTGGTTTCCTGCCAAATGCCCAACTAAAAAGTAAAGATTTTTTACAGGAATTACTTTTATTCCCCTAACAACACTGGCTTCCGCCGCATTTTCTTGAGGAACATAAACTTCTTCAAAGCCCTTGCTTTTGGCAAAAAGAGTGATAGGCAGAACTCCCTGCACCGGGCGGGCTCTTCCGTCCAGCGCCAGTTCTCCGAGAAACATCTTTTTTTATGGTCAAAATTGAGCTGTCCGGTTGCCAAAAGAAAGCCCAGCGCGATAGGAAGATCATAAATCGGGCTTAATTTGGGAAGATCGGCCGGAGCCAAGTTGACCGTAATTCGCCCGCACTGATGCGGAGGCTTGAATCCGCTATTCTTGAGAGCGGAAGAAACCCTGTCGCGCGATTCTTTTATAGAAGTGTCGGGAAGTCCGACTATGGTAAAGTTATGAAGTCCTTGGCCCAAAACATCCACCTCTACTTCCACAAGTTCACTTTGAAGGCCGATTGTCGCCGCGGAAAATACTTTAGAAGGCATAAATTGTATGTCAATCCCGCTGTATCGCTAAGCGAAGCATTGCGGGCAGGGATTATGTATAAAGTATAGTGTATAGTCCAGTTAAATTCAATAAAGCACCCTTTATATTTCGCATAATACTTTATGCCTGCCTATGCTGCTTCGGAATATTCTTCATCCGGAATTCCTTTTTTATTCATCTTTTCCAGTTTTTCTTTAGCCTCTTCCGCTTCTTTATGTGAATTTCTCCAAGCATAAAGCACGGAAATTGTGCTTAATGGAAGCCAGCCAACAAAGGGAATGCAATCAATAAATAAAAGGGCTCTCAAAATTATCTTAACCTTAAGAGTTCCTTTTCCCCAAAGAAAATAGAAAAGAAGCAGCTTTCCAAACACGCCCGCTATCCATAGAAAATCGGCAAAGTCGGCGGCAACCGCAACTAATATCAAAACAATATATGGAGAATTATCGTGATCTTTAACTTTTTGACGGAAGCTATGAGCCAATTTTAATGCTTCAACCGGAGCTGCAATTCCACCCCTGCTTGCTCTGCTCAAAGATCCTAAAGCTTCTCCGTAAGTATTGGAGTTGTTTTCCGCTTCATCAACCCCGCGCTTCACTTCTGCTCTTGCCATCCGCAATCTTTCTTTATTGGCGGAATTAAGAATAAGATTTTCAGGAAAATTTTCTTTATAGGAATCTTTCGAGTCTCCCTTTTTCCTCTTAAAGCCAAGTGCTTCAAAATTCCTATTTCTTTCAGCATTTTCTTTTCTTTTTTTTCTATTAGACAAACTGGAAAGATTATTTCTTTCCAGTTCTAGTTTCTGTTTTCTTATTTTTTCCGGTGAATCAATATACATACCGTTTATCCATTTTCCTCATTGAATTCTTTTTTAGCCTCTTCTATTTCCATAAGTTGCCTGGGATCGGAAGTAATCACCTGGTCTTCGCTATAGGAAGCAATGACTTTGATAGCTGCGTGTTTGGGACCGGCAAAAAATATTCCCTCTCCGACATTGCTTTCCAGAAGCAGAAATTTTTCCTGGTCAGTAAGGTAAAAAGTTTCCACGATCGTGTCAATCGCCGCCGGGGATTGGCGCAAAAGGAGCTGCATAGAAGAGTTGGTAACTATGGGCTTTCCATATCTGGATGCCATAAAATCAGCAATGTCTTGAGTGATTGTCGTGAGTCCGGTATAATATTTGCGGCATCTCTTGGCAATTCCGAAAAGGAAAGAGGCGGCATCTTCATTCTGCATCATCACCCAGGCTTCATCCACTACCACTAGCCTTTTTCTCACTTCTGATCTCATTTCATTCCAAATAAACTGAAGAACGATATACATCGCCACTGGGCGAAGCTCCTCCTCCAGATCTCTGATATTAAAAACAACTATTTGACTGTCAATTTTGACATTGGATGGATGATTGAGAAATCCGGAAAAAATTCCTTCGGTATATTTTTCCAGCCTTTGGGCGAGAGATTCCGCCCCCTCCATATTGGACAAAACTTCATAAAGATCCGTCATTGTCGGAAAAGAATTGGGAGTAAAGGCTTTAAAATTGCTTTCTGGGGTAATGTCGCGAAGGTTATATGTCTCTCTAATTGCTCTGTCCAAAATTGAATCTTCTTCAGGGGTAACCGATCCCAGCATCAAGTGGAGCAGTCCGATGAGACCGGCAATGGTGTTACGGATAACATCTTCCGGGTTTTCCTCATCTCCAATTTTCGGAAGATCGAACGGATTGAGGTGCGATTTTGAATCTAGGGAAACTTTAATAAATGTTCCTCCGACTGTTTCCGCCAAATAACGATATTCATTTTCCGGATCAATGATGATGACTTCTGTTCCCATCATCATGGAGCGCAAGACTTCCAGCTTTACCGTATAGCTTTTTCCGGCTCCGGATTTGGCAAAAACCACCATATTGGCGTTTTCCATTTTAAACCGGTCAAAAAGAACCAAACTGTTATTGTGCCTGTTTATTCCATAAAGAATTCCTTCATTGGAAGAAAGATCGGAAGAAATGAAAGGAAAAGTAGTAGACAAGGGAGAGGTGTTAAGATTATTGGCAATATTAAGCTGATCATTGGCTAAAGGAAGAGTGGAAGCAAAGCCTTGTTCGGACTTCAAAACTGATTCTTTCACATAAACCAACTGGGCTTCAAGTATCGCTTCAATTTGTCGGCCTATCTTATTTACTTCCTCCAAGCTCTGCCCATAAACAGTCATATAAAGCCCGAAATGGAAAAATCTTTCCGTTCCCTGCTGCAATTTGTCCCGAAGGTCTTCAATGTCTTTGATGGCGGTTTCCAAAATAGGATCCCTGATTTTTCCGCTTTCCGCTTCCATTTGAATCCGCGATTCTACTTGAGTCGCGCTTTTGCGAAGGCTTTTGAGAATTTCTCCGTTATCCATCGGATGGATGAACATTGCAATGTTCATCGGAAAATCAATATTAATAATCGGCGAGAACCAATTGGAGTGAAGATACCTTGGATAGGTTATCACGAAAAATGTTTTTGCCACTGTTTCACCAACCTGAACATGATTAATTGACACGCGCAACGCGGAAGGAGCAATAATATCCTTCACCGTCGCTTGGCCTTCCTGATACAGTCTTTCGCTGTCAAGAAGCTCTACTGCCGTCTCTTTTTTATCTTTTTTTCCGAATTTAAACATAACTAAAAATTATTCTTTAATTCCACGTCTTGGATATTTTTGATTATTGAATTGGTATAAGTTGACGGATTGTATGAATTATACAGCAGCTCTATTGCTTCTTCCGTTTTAAGCGGAACTATATTCACCCCTATTCCGCTCAATGATTCGGAAATGTGATCTACTCTCTGCCAAAGCTGGTTCTTGTAGGTTTCAAAGAGCTCTTTCTTTTGGGAAATCACTTGCTTCGGATTCATAATCGAGGAAATCTTTTCAAAAAATCCCCCTTCTTTGCTTTCTATCGGAGAAAAAGGAACGATGATATAAAAGGATTTTGACATTATATTCGAAACCTCGGTCAAATTTTTGATAAATCCCCGATACTCGGAAATTTGAAGGCGCAAAAGCTCGTTTGTTTGCTGGCGTTCTTTGCTTTCCAAAAAATCAAGGTACGGCTGAATATTAAGCTTTCTGGAGCTTATCAAAATCTCCACCGGAAAGTCCAGGGAGTTCAAAAACCCTTGATATTGGCCGATAATTGAGTCCTGCTCTTCCGTGGACTTCAAATCAAAATTAATGGAGGAAACAAGCAGGACCGCCCGCAAGGCGCCGTTTTTTAGCACTATTGCTCCATCCTCCACCTTTTCCACATCAATATATTTTTGAGTGCTGGCTCCTCCGTTTTTTCCCGATGCTTTTTTCGGATTTAAAAATTCCATATTTAGTTATTAGTCCGCAGTCAGTAGTTCACAGTATTTCTAATTTTATCCGTGAAATGTTTGCTAATGATTGTGGACTAACTATTTTTTTTTCTTCTTTCTTTTATTAATTGCATCACTCTTTCGCTCCTTTCCCTTCCTTCGCTGTCCAAGGTTCTTGCCAAAACCTCCAGATCATCGGCGGATATTTTTTTGCCTTGCTCGCCCGGAGCTTCTTTTTTCTTTCCTTCTCCTGAAGTCTTTTTCAGCTCTTCCGCTTCCCTTTTCCAAAAATATATTTTCGGATGCAGAAAATAAACAAACCCGAGTCCGATAAATCTAGACAGAGGCTGGTTGTGCGGCCGATAGAATGCCAGCGCGACAAAAATTAAAATAACCGGAATAGCGGAGAAAAAAAATGCAGTTTTTTCCAAAATAGCCCAGAGAACCAAGAGGGTTCCTCCCATTCCAATCATCCAAAGAAGCTGCTTTGCAGTCAGCGGACCGACAATCTTGTCTTCTATGTCAATATATTGGGGAACATTAAATAACATAATAAGATTAAATTTCAAAGCTCAAATTACAAATTTCAAAACTATAATTAATAATTCTACACCAATAAACTCCCAATTTGTTTCACAATTAGAAGTGAAGCTAGGGAAATGGTGATTCCATAGATGGCGTATTTGAATATCTTTTTGGCGGTTTCCACCTGTTTTTCGTCGGCGGCAGCGGTAAAATACATTATTCCTCCGACTACCATCATAATGAGAGCCAGCACTCCGACGATGGAAAGGAGGAAGTTGAGGACGTTAAGGCCGATTTCGGCAAGAGTGAGGGCTTTTGTCAATTCTCCCGTCAATTCCTCATCGGTAGCGCCCCATTCAAGGATAGTAGCTATTTCTTTGAGGAAGGAGGGGGCGGCTACTCCGATGGCCAGACCGACCATGGCATAGGTCATGGCGTGTTTGGCGGTGGTAATCTGCTTTTCGTTTCCGACGGAGGTGATATAGAGGATTCCTCCGATAATCATAAATATGATGGCGAGGATGGCGATGATGGTTCTAAGGCTATTGAGGACGCTGGCAAGGAAACCTTCTACGGTAGAGAAATCGAGAGGGTTGGTAAAAGCGGTTGGGGTGATGGCACCGTCACTATCATCTTCTTCGTCTACAGAAGGGTCGTCACCCTCCTCATCAACAGAAGGATCGGATTCGGAAACTCTTTCTATGTATTCATTAAATAGTGCTGTAGGCATACTACTGCTCACACATAATCCTCCGGATGCACACGCGAATGCACTCATTTTTTCACAAGGCATACACAACAAATAATCAAAAGTGCTAACACAATCAGCAACGACTGAACATTCCTTAAGTCCATTTTTATCTTTAGGAAAATAATCCGGCCATCCCGCAACTGTCTGGCACCATTTGGGAAAAGCGCAGTTCATATATGGGCAATCAACACAAGTCAATCCTGAATCACAAGTAACTCCTCCAGATAAAGCGCTGCATGCATCTCCCAATCCTGCAGCCGCATTGACTTTGTTGATTTCAACAAAACCAAAAAAGGAAAACAGAAAAATTATTAAACCGATTTTTATATTTATTTTCATATAAGCGATGCAAATAATACGAATTACACACGAATGACACGAAATATTCGTAGCATTCGCATGCATTCGTGGATTGGTGTCGCTGTTTACCTCATCAAATTCGTCACCCGGTTTGCCGCAAGCTTCAGCGCTTCATAAGAGCTCAATCTTCCCCTATTCACCGAATCAATCATATCTGCCAGAATTACCTCCGTCGCTTCCGGATCTTTTTGATACCAGCTTTTGGCTATCAGGTTCCCATAAGCAAACGGACCCAAAACGGGACTGTCTTTTTGCCCTGCTATTATATCACGTCTGCCTGCCGGCTTTCCGGTTTCCTCGGAATATTTTTTTGCCGGATCTATGGAAATCGGAAAATCTTTCGTATTTCCGGTAATTCCGTTGCGCAGAGTTATTTTTCCCCCGTTTTTCATCGTGAGGAATTTCAAAAACTGCCATGATTCATGAATTCGAACTTTCCTCATGGTTTCTTCGTCATAGGCGGATTTTTCTTTTCTGTCGTCCTGCAAGCTTGCACTTTTATTTTTGGAAACCGCAAATCCCCAATAGTTCGCATAATTTATCGGGTTATCTTTGGAAAGCTGGGGAACAGGAGCAACCGCAAAATTTAGCTTGGAATTTTTCGCTTTGATGGTTTGGTAGTGCCAGGAATAGTTAATCATCATTGCCACTGTATTTTCATAAAAAGCGTCTATGGAATAATGCATCGTCGGATTCCAGCAATACATCGCTCCCGAAGAAGCAAATTGGGTATAATAATTCAAGGCGTTTTCTCCCGATCTTGTATATTGCAAATTTTCCGCACCGGAAACAGCCTTGTCAAAAGTTGCTTCTAACTTATCCCTGTTTGCCATTTGCACCCCGTTCTGAAACATCAGCAGGCCCAGAACATCAGTTGAGCGATTAATATTGTAGGCAGTTCCGAGTGCCGCTCCCGCTTGAATAATTTGCCCATTGGGACCTATTTTGGTAAGCGCTTTGGAAGCGGCATTAAACTCTTCCCAAGTCGACGGAGGATTGACTATTCCTGCCGCATTAAACAAATCCTTATTGTAATAAAGCGCCAGTGAATCTACGCTTAAGGGAACGGCATAAATTTTTCCTCCATCCAGAAAATCATCCGCCGCTACGTCAACAAAGTTATTTCTGAATTCCTGCTCCGTTGTTATCCAGTCAGGAGAAGGCTCTGTCTTGTCCTTGAAAGAAGGAAGCCAGGTATTGTGAATCAGAAAAATATCCGGACCCTGGCCGGAAGCCATTGTGTCAATAACTTCTTTCTTGTAAGAATCAACGGTTAGTTTCCTGTATTTTATCTCACCGACATACGGATTTATTTTCCTATACTCATTGATAGCTTCGGAAAAAGTTCCGCTGTCATCAAAAGCTCCCCAGATTTCCAAATTGACCTTGTATCCCTGATCCTTGCTTTTAAAGCATCCAGAAAAAAGAAAGGAGGAGAATGCCACAATAACAATTATTGATATGGTTTTTATTTTCATGGTAGCGACCCGAATGACACGAATTTACATGCGAATGACCAGAATGTATGAATGTAAGTCCGCCTCGGATACCTAAACTTTAAACTTTTTACTTTTAATTTTTAACTTTTTTATTTTCCCGCTACGATTCCATAGTGGAAATCTCCGGCAGAAAAAGTCTTTTCAATCAAAAAATTCTGCTCCTGAACTTCTTTTTTAAGATCTTCCATTGAAATTCGGAGTTTTTTGTCCGGACCGATGGAATATTCTCCGTCATTCCATTCCACAATCACTGCCTGGCCTCCCGGCTTCAAAACCCGAAAAGCTTCTTTTAAAATCGCCTTCTTGTTCCCATTTTGAAACAGAACGTCTTTTATTATCACCAAATCCAAACTCTCTCTGGGAAGATCGGAACCCTCCTCATTTTCCAGATTCACCCTTTTGGTGATGATATTGGTAGTTCCTTGAATTTTCGCCCGGCTTTCCACTGATTCCAAAGATTGCGGCAGAACATCCAAAGCAAATACTTTTCCGTCTTGCCCGACTTTTTGCGCCAGAGCCAAAGAAAAATATCCCGAACCGCAACCAAAATCGGCAACCGAGATTCCCGACTTTATTTCCACCTCTTTCAAAACAGATTCCGGATCCAAAAATTTAGCGTTTAAATTCATAATAGCGATACGAAACTACGAATTACACATGAATGCCACAAATATTTAAAATCAAATACCATTCGTGTCATTCGCATACATTCGCGGATTAGCGTCGTTTATATAATTTTACACCAAAAACAAAAAATGACAAAATCAATCAATTAATAATTCAATTGAATTTAAATTAAAAGTATCTACTAATAAATCGGCGGAGGCAGAAACCCCGTCATTCAATGGGGTAAAGATTCGAACATGCTAAATTTTAATTGCGGAAGAGGAGGGATTTGAACCCCCGAAGACATTTCTGCCTTACGGCTTTTCGAGAGCCGCGCCTTCAACCACTCGGCCACTCTTCCTGTTAATTTCTTCTAATGCCAAAGTCTCTGTATATGAATTATGAATAATGATGTTGAATTACGCAAGTATGAAAAACCGGCTTAGTGAATTTTCACTAAACCGGCTTACTTTTCCTCCTTTCTCAAAAAATTAGTTTCAGAGAAACATATCCCTTGGAGGTTCTTATTCCTCCTTTCATTTCCTTTCCCTCAGGATCTCCCTGAAGATGAAAAAGGCCTCCTTCCCTACCTTCTTCCTTCCAATTTCCATAAAAGCATCCACTTTTTTCACGATTAGCAGAGAAAAATACAGAACGTTCTATGCTTTTCATAAATAGCTCGTCACCCCGAAATTCTGTCCAAACCTTAATTTTACCCAAATTCTCAATTTCTAACGTTCCGACTCGAGAATTTTGAGAAATAATAATTTCTTTTTCTGAATGTAAAGGAGCTTCATTTTTTGACTCCCCTGACTTTGGAATCAAGGAAGAAATCTTTGCCGGAATTGTTTCCTTATCCTGCTTTTCCTGAGCTTTCTTAAGAAAAATTTCCTCTTCCCTTGAAAGCTTTTGACCGTCTTGAACTTTATGCTTTATTTTTTCAAGTTGTTCGACAGTCTTTCTTTTTTCAAGCTCTCTTTTTTCCCCATTAATCTCCTCAAGAACTATTTCCTCTTCAGAAACAAATTCTCTCGGAAAATCAGGACCGAAAATTTTTGCCTTCGCCGCATCTGGAGCTGATGTCCAGAACACGAATACAACCAAAATTAAAATGGTATACGCATATGCAAAGGTTTTCCCAAACCTTCCGCTTTTTTTCCACAACGTGGACATCAACACAAGAGTTAAAAGACTTAAGCATATTACAAGAAAATTCCCAAATCCTATTACCCACGGCCATGTTCCCAAAAACATGAAGATTATGGACGAAATCAACAGGAAATTTCCGCACGCATTAGCATACCAAGAAAAAACATCTCTTGTTTCTTGGCTTATTGTTTCGGGAGTCTTCATTATTCCTAGGAAAGTTCCTAGTCCCAAGAAGATAAGCAAAGGCTCCGGCCTGAGGAAAGCTATTAATGCAGCAAAATCCAACAGAAGCCCGATTATAATGTTTATACTTCCGAACCCTATCCGGTGAAAACAGTATCCAATTAGCACAAGGATACCTACTAATATTATCAGAGTTGCAATAACTCTAGCATGAAAACTACGCGCTTCATCCAAAGAGTCATCTGCCAATCCAAGCGTTTCCAGAATCAAATTTAGAAAATTATCCATTTTGACCTCCTAATCATTAGTTTGATTTTTCTTGGCAGGCAACCTTAGAAGTTCTCTCCAAAAACCTTTGTAAGGTTTTTTCTGGATTTCCCTTCTGATTTTCTTTACCGCCTCTGTTGCTACCTCCGGGTGTTCCTTTAAGATTTCCCGGATTTTAATACCTATCGTAGGCTCCATAATTCCCGAAGCTTTGCACACCTCCAATCTTTCTTCATCTGAGTTTAGAGCCGCAAAGCTCTTCATAACCTGCACGCCCAGATTTACTTTTTTGGGAGGAGTAATTTTTTCCCTTTCAATCGGAGACTTCCCCTTACGAGGTATTTTCTCCCTTTGAGTCTCTCCTCCATGAACATCATATTCAATTCCAGCAAGGGCTCCCATTACAACCCTGAAGTTTTGTTTTTGCCAAGCTTCCTTCAGGTAATTGTTTATAAAAACCGATGTGTTAAGCGCGGAACCCTTTAGTTCTGGATTCTGCTCCATCTTCCCAATTAGATTAAAAAAAGCAATCTCATCGGACATGTGAACTAGGTCCGATTGCTTCATCTCAGGAAGTAATTCTTTCGCTTCATTAACTTTTACTCCTATTGTACTTTTCCCCTTCATGACTTTTGCCATCATGTTCTTGAGGAGATTGGCTCCAAAAAGTTCTCCTAAAATCTCCTTGCCCATATCCCCAGCAAATCCCATTACGAAACTTTTTACGCCCATTTCATACTCCTTTCCTAAAAGAATTTATAATTTTTCAAAGAGCCAATCACCCAGCTCCTTTCTATCCTTTCTGAACACTGCATTCTAGCAAAAAATTTCAGTTTTGTCAACCTGAAAATGTCTCTTTTTGGCTTAAATAAAGGAAACTGTTCCAAAAACGGCAGAAATAAGGGAAAAACTACTTGTAAATTAACCTAATTATTCTTAATTACTCTAGTTATTCTAAAAAAATCTCAATAGCTAATTACCAATACTTTAGATTAATTAGGTCAATTAGACTAATTAGAATAATTTCCACTAAAAGTTGACCTTTTCTTTCATTGCTGTTAGACTTTTAACTAGATTAACAACTAATTTTGATAGGTTTGGACGTAAAAGAAGCGTCTCAAATCTTATTTAGCAGGATAAAATGAAAAGAACATATCAGCCGAAGAAAATAAAACGCAAAAGAAGGCACGGATTCAAAAAAAGAATGAGCACCAAGGGCGGAAAGAAGGTTATCGCCTCGCGGAGAAGAAAAGGAAGAAAGAAGCTGTCGGCATAATAAAAGCGTAAAACTTAAAGCTAAAAGAGAAAAACTACTAAGGAAAATTATGTATATAATTCCGCCTCGGACACCATAACTTTTCACTTTTAACTTTGAACTTTTAACTTACTGCCATGTTGCCCCAAAAAAACAGGCTTACCAAAAAAGAAGATTTTGCCAAAGTTTACCGCCAGGGCTTGTTTTTTTCTGAAGGGGAGGTCTCGCTCAAGCTGGTGAAAAATAATCTTTCCGAATCCCGCTTCGGATTTCCGATTGAGAAAAAATATTTCAAGCTCGCCACGGAACGGAACAGGACAAAAAGAATTTTGAGGGAAACAGTCCGTTTGAATTTAAATAAGATAAGGAAAGGATTTGATGTGGCTGTTTTCTGCCGGAAAAAGGGAAAGATTGAATCTGATGAAATCAGGAATAAGATGGAAAAGCTTTTCAGGAAAAGTAACTTAACTTAACAAAAAAATGATTGAAATTTTCGATAATATAGTCTATCAGCCTCTTTATAATATATTGATACTCCTATACAACTTCCTGCCCGGAGGCGATTTCGGCGTTGCCATCGTCGTTATCACTTTGATCATTAAAAGCGCCCTGATTCCGATTTCCAAAAAACAGATTGAATCTCAAAAAAGGCTCCAGGAAATCCAGCCGAAAATAAAGGAAATTCAAAATAAATACAAGAATGACAAGGAAAAGCAGACGAAAGAAATAATGAATTTCTACAAAAATAACAAGGTCAATCCCTTTTCCGGCTGTCTTCCGATGATTGTCCAATTGATATTCCTCATTGCGATTTATCGCATTCTTTTCAATATTTCGGAGGCCGGGCTGGTGGTTTCCAATGGCGATCTTTATTCTTTTGTGAAGGATCCGGGAGGCGTCAATCCTATGTTTTTGGGAATGGTGGATTTGGCAAAACCCAGCTATGTCTTGGCGATTCTTGCCGCCGCCGCCCAGTTTTTCCAGACCAAATCACTGATGGACAAAAAAAAGAATCTTGCAGAAGCAAAGCCAAAAAAAGAAGAGAAGCCAGGAGAGCCGGATTTGGCGCAAATGATGAACAAGCAGATGCTTTATGTCGGTCCCGTTTTAACCTTGTTTATCGGATTCAAATTTGCCGCAGGACTGGCGCTTTACTGGCTGGTTTCCACTCTGTTTTCGCTTATTCAGCAGATATACATCGGAAGAAAAGAAAATAATTAAGCATTTAATATAACAAAATGGAAGAGAAAAACATTGAAATGATAAAAGAACTGACTAAGGATTTTATCCTGAAAATGGGATTTGACGCGGAAATAGAATCAATAAAAACGGACCAGGAAGAAGAGGAATGTCTTATTGTGAATATTAAGGTAAGGGATGATTCCAATCTGCTCATCGGCCAATACGGCGCCAACCTTCAGCCGATTCAGCATATTCTGCGCCTTATTGCCAGAAAAAAGATTTCGGATGAAAAATTAAAATTCACCATAGACGTAAATTCATATCGCCAGCAGAAAAACGAGTCTCTCCTTGAAATGGCAAGAAGCGCCGCCGAGGAAGCAATCAGCGAAGGCCGGACGATAGTTCTGCGCCCGATGTCGGCCTATGAAAGAAGGCTGATCCACATCGAACTTTCCAAAAACGAAAAAGTGGTTACCGAAAGCATGGGAGAGGAAGAAAACAGGAAGGTCGTCATCAAGCCTTCTTCAATGAAAATGTAGTGATGCGAATAACAGGAATATATCAATGTAAGTCCGCCTTGGACACCTACATTTTTCACTTTTAACTTTGCACTTTTAACTTTTATTATTATGGCTCTTGCCAAAAAAATAGCTTACAATGTCTTTTTTAATGCAAGCGCGAAAGTAATTTCCACGGTCTTGGCTCTTGTTTCAATCGGCTTCATTACCCGCTATTTGGGAAAGGGAGGTTTCGGAGAATATGCAACCGTGCTTGCGTTTTTTTCTTTTTTTGCGGCTTTGGCAGACTTGGGGCTTTATTCTGTCGCCACCCGCGAAATTTCCCGCCCGAATGCCAACGAAGAAGAGATTATGGGAAACGTCTTTTCTTTACGGATGATTATCTCTTTTTTTGTGCTTGCCGTTTCTCCGCTTATCATATGGCTACTTCCCTATTCCCAGAACCTGAAAACGGGAATAATCATTGCCGGGGCGGCTTTTTTCTTTTCTTCTTCTTACATGGTCCTCAATGGAGTTTTCCAGAAGAATTTGGCGATGGACAAGGTTGCAACCGCAGAGCTTGCCGGAAAAATCCTTCAGCTTCTTATCATTATTCTCGCGGTTAAAAATGACTGGGGATTCTCGGCAATCATTTCTTCACTTCTTTTTTACATGGTGTTTAATTTCGTTGTAGTTTTTGTCTGGAGCAAGAAATATATAAAATTCAAAATAAGGATAAATTTTTCCTACTGGAAAAAATTTCTCCAGCAGTCGCTTCCGATGGGAATTTCTACCATCATAACTTTCGCCTATTTCAAAGCGGATACGATTCTTCTTTCTGTGATGAGGGAAAGTTCCGATGTGGGAATATATAACGCTGCCTACAAAGTCATTGAAAACATCACCTTCTTCCCCGGCATGATAATGGGCCTTGTGCTTCCTCTAATCTCCCACTCTATTTTCACGGACAAGGAAAGATTCCGCTATATTTCCGACAAGACATTCAAGGTTTTTCTGATCCTTATCGTTCCGGTTTTAATCGGATCGCTTTTCTTGGCGGATGGAATCATCAATGTAATCGGAGGGGCGGAATTTTCTGCTTCTGCTCGAGTCCTTCAAATCCTCGTTTTTGCGCTGGCTTTCATATTTCTGGGAAATTTTTACAATAACATTCTTCTGGCCGGAAATCTTCAAAAAAAGCTCATGGTTTCCCTTGCCATCTGCGCGGCAATCAACATCTGCCTTAATATTTTTCTGATTCCGATTTATTCCTACATTGGAGCGGCGATAACTTCGGTCATAACTGAATTGCTGGTTGTTGCTTTTACTGCTTATCTTTGTGCCAGATATCTGAAATATAAACCCGCCTTAGAAAAAACAGGATGCATCATTCTTTCCGGAATGGCAATGGCCTCTTTCTTGTTTTTCTTCCCAGATCTCAATTTTTTCGTTCGCGCTTTTTCGAGCGCCGTAATCTATCTTTTTTTCCTAGTCGCCACTAAGGCTGTCTCCAGAAAAGAACTTCGGAGTATTTTCAAAAAAGAAGAGGCTGGAGCTGAAATGGAAAAGGCTTTTCCCGGAGAAATAATAAATTGATGACTCAATGAACAATTTTCCCAAGATTTTTGTTGTTATTCTGAATTACAACGGCAAAGAAACGATCAAATCCTGCCTGAGTTCGTTTTTTGCTTCTGACTATCCGAACCGCGAGCTCGTATTGGTTGACAACAATTCAACTGACGGATCTTTTGAACTGGCAAAAACATTATTTTCCCGGGCTTATTTCATTAAAAACAACGATAATTTCGGATTTTCCGCCGGAAACAATATCGGAATAAGATTTGCCCTTGAAAAAATGGCGGATTATGTGATGCTTCTCAACAATGACGCCTCGTTGGAAAAAAGCACTCTTTCAATTTTGGCAAAAGAAGCAGAAAGAAAAAAGGGTTGCGGGATAATAGGACCGCTGATAATCAAAGGCGATTCGGAAAAAATCTGGTTTGCGGGAGGAAAAATAGACTGGCTTCGAATGAAAAATACTCATCTTACTGAACTTCCCCCAAAAAAAGAATCCCTTGAAACTGATTATGTTTGCGGGTGCGCTATGCTGATAAAAAAGGAGGTTTTCCAGAAAATCGGGCTACTGGATGAAAAATTTTTCCTTTATTACGAAGACGCGGATTTTTGCGTAAGAGCGAGAAAGCAGGGTTTTAAATCGTATATTTTTCCGGAGACAAAAATCAGACATTTTGAAAAAAGCGAGCAGAATAATCCGCTTAAGACATATTGGCTTGTCATTTCAGGCGTTATATTTTTCAAAAAAAATTTCCAAGGAGCAAAAAAGCTTTGGATCAGCTTTTACCTCATATTGCGGAGAATAAAAAATTTCATTGACGCTATTTTTAATCTCAGTCCTTCGTCTCAAGAGGTAAGAAGGGCCTACAAGGAATTAAGAATATGGGAAAAGAAAAACAGCTGTCTTTCATAATCGCAAACTACCGAAGCAGGAATTATCTCGAGAAATGCCTTCAATCTTTAAGAGGTAACGTTAAGGGATTTTCCTTTGAAATTGTCATAGCAAATGAAGACGAAGATAATTTGAATATTGGCGATTTTGGCAGTTTGGAAATCAAAATCGTCAATATTAATAAGAATGCGGGCTTTGGAAGAAGCGTCAATATAGGATCGGGAGAGGCAGTGGGAAAATACTTCTGTTTTCTTAACCCGGATACTCTTCTCGTTTCAGAAAATATAAGCGTTATAATAAATGAGTTTGAAAAAAATGGAACGATTGGAATTATCGGTCCGAAAATAATCAGCGAGAAAAATCAAGCCCAACGGTGGTCAGCCGGAAAAGATGTGACTTTATGGGATTTAATCGGAAACAATATAGGGTTTCAGAGAAGCAAAAAAATATGGGAAAGCAAGGAAAAAATTCCGTGCGATTGGGTGAGTGGTGCAGCCCTGTTCATCCGGAGGGAATTGTTCCAAAAATTGGGAGGATTTGACGAAAACTTCTTTATGTATTATGAAGATATTGACCTTTGCCGGAGGGCAAAAAAGATAGGCTCCGAAGTAATTTATTTCCCGGCTGTGGAAATAAGGCACTTTGGAGGAAAAAGCTTTCCCAAGAGCGCAGACGGACTTCAAAAAAAATATTTTTACAACTCCCAGGATTACTATTTCAAAAAACATTTCGGCAGGAAAACTGCTTTTATCACAAGACTTTTAAGAAAAATTTTTACTTGAGGAGGAGGAATAATAAATAAAATGCTAAATAAACTGACTCTAATTTTTTGCGCCTATCTTCCTTTTCAAATAGCCTTTAACCCTGCTCCCAAAATTGATCTCGCCTCAATAAGGGTTTTTTTCGTCTTTATTTTCATCGTTTGGATATTAAGCGCGCTCAAGAACAAGAAGATTGAAATTCCGAATAAAATCCAGACTATTCTTGTTTTTTCTTTTCTTTTTTTGAACCTTTTTTCTCTTCTTTCATCCCAAAATATTGATTGGTCGATCAGGAAACTCTTCTTTCTATTTTCTTTTTTCCCGCTTTATTTGGTGTTTTCCAGTAGCAATCCCGAGCTAAGCGGAAAAAAAATTATCCGCTGGATTGTAACAAGCGCCGGCGCTGTTTCTTTAGTGGCAATATTTCAATTCTTGCTTCAGTTTATCGTAGGACTGGACAATGCTATTACGATATGGAAAGAAGTTGTCGTCGCTTTTTTGGGAGAAAATTTTTCCCGAGAAGTTTTTGAATATTCAAGCTGGCTGGTTAATATTTCGGGAAAAACTTATTTTCGGGGAATTGCGTTTTTTCCGGACCCCCATATTTTTTCTTTCTTTCTTGGAATGATTCTCCCCTGGTCATTCGCCCTTTATTTTTTTCCCGATAAAAATAATAAAAAAGAGGATGGGATGTTTTTGTCCATCTTTTTTGTCATTCTCATTGCCGACCTCCTCACTTTTTCTCGCGGAGGATATGTGGGGCTTCTGGCCGGAATTTTTTCGGCATATCTGCTAATCTCAAAAAATAGGCTGAAATTATCCATTTTGACGCTAATAATCTTAACTATGCTATTTTTAAGCCCCGCCGGAAAAAGATTCGCTTCCGTCTTTGATTTATCAGAAGGTTCCAATAAGGAGAGGATTGGCATTTGGAAAAAATCCGTTGAAGTAATTATTGAAAATCCGGAAGGAGTAGGACTGGGAAACTATCCTTTGGAAATAAAACCCACTGCTTCTTACCGCGAGCCGATATATTCCCACAATTTATATCTGGACATCGCCGCCGAAACCGGAATTGCAAATGCTTTATTTTTTATTCTGCTTATAGTCTCTTCCCTATTTTCCTATTACAAAAAATCGATGGAAGCCCCTTTTTGGAAAGCCGGAATAGCCAGCCTGATTATTTTTTCCGCTCATTCCCTGTTTGAAACCCCGCTATTTTCCGTCCATGTCCTGCCGCTTTTTGTGATTTTAATTTCGTTAAGCGCCAAAAATAATGAATAGGCACTTGGAAAAAATAATCATTCTTTCTCCCTTGCTTTTTTCTCCTCTATATCTCGTAAAAATAAATTTGGGAGCGCTTCCTTTTAATTTATTGGAGTTTTTGATATTGATTTCTTTTTTTACCGCTTTTGCAAGAAAAGGCTTTGGTATTTTTCAGATTAATTCCAAAAAAAACAGCCTGTATCTTTTTTCAATTTTTCTTATTTTCATCGGGCTTTTAGAGTCCGCGTTGCTAAGCGGAAATTTACGGACGGGATTTGGAATAATAAAAAGCTGGTTTATTTTCCCCCTTATTTTTCTTTTTGCCTTAGGAAGCCAGACGAAAAGCCGAAAGGATATTTCGGAATCTTTGAAGCTGATATATATTTCAATATCTTTTGCGGCAATAATTTCTCTCTTATATTTCTTGGCGGGAATATTGACCTATGACTTAAGGCTACGCGCTTTCTATGAATCTCCCAATCAGCTGGCTATGTTTCTTGTCCCGGGAATTTTTATCGGTTTTTATTTCATAAAATCAAAAATTGAAAAATATGAATTGGGAATTACGGATATTGAAGTTTTTGCCAAATTCCTTTTTATATTGATATTTTTAGTTGCCATTCTAGCTTCTTTATTTCTCACTTATTCCTATTCCAGCTGGATTTCTGTTTTACTAAGCTTTTTTCTTATTTTTTTTCTAACTAACAAGCTGAGTAAAGACAAGTTTAAATTAAGCCTGATTTTTATTTTGATTCTTTGCGCTCTTTTTTTGACTCAAATTGACAGCCACAAATTCAAAAATGCGCTGGAAAGCCCCCGCTCATCAATTAGATCAAGAATAATGATCTGGAATTCATCGGCAAAAATAATCAGGGATAATCCGGCCTTTGGCATCGGACCGGGAAATTTTCAGAAAGAATATCTTGATTACCAGAAATATTTTCCTCCCTATCTCGAATGGGCGGTTACCCAGCCGCATAATTTATATCTCGCTTTTTGGCTCCAAGGCGGTATTTTCGGTCTGATTGGATTTCTGCTTTTAGCCTATTTTTGGTTAGGAAGCCTTTTTAAAAAAATACGCCAAAAAAACAGCTTTTTTGGATTGGAAGCTGTCCTGGCGGGAATAATGCTCTATATTCTTATTGTCGGATTGCTTGACACTCCTGTTTGGAAAAATGATCTGGCGCTCGTTTTTTCCGCGATTGTTTTCTTGGGAATAAAGCTAGATTTTTATCGCGTATAATTTTCCGTCATGGCGATTTACAAAAAATAGCCTGTCTTCCGACGCTGACAAGAACATCTTATCGGCATCATAGCTTTCTTTTATTTCTGAAAGTTCAATAAGCCTGTCTTTTTTTCCGGTAGCGAGATCTAATTTCCAGAAAGTGTCTTTGGTTATTATTTTTTTATCCTGATAGTCGTTCGGAAGAACGTTTTCTTCCGAGAGCGATCCGGGAAGCGCATAATAAACGACTTTTCCGTCCCTTGACCATGCGCATTTGGATGCAAAAGTGGGTATTCCCAGGTTTTGGTATTCTCCGCCGTTTTCATTGATCAGCCCCAGCATCATTTTTGAGCTTCCCTTGCTTTCCAGAGAACTTACCAAAGCTTTATCTCCGCTTGGCGACCAAAGATAATCCGCTCCGTATTTTCCGGAAAAGATAACACTTTCTTTTCCCCCGGCAATGCTTATTCTGGAAAGTTTTGTTTCTGAAAGCGCATCCGGATAATTCCAAAAAGCAATGTCCGTCTTCTGTGGTATTTGAGTGAAATTAAGCATTTTAAAAGGAGTAACCGCCAGCTTGTTTTCATTGCTTCCGTCCGGATCGCAAGTTCTGAGCGACCGCTCTTTTTTTTCACTGTCGTAAAATTTGTAAATTATCTTGTCCCCGAGGTTAGACCAGGAAACAATATCCACTCCGTCATTCAATTTTTTCCCGATTTTTTTCTCATGGTCGTATGAATAAAAAGTGTTCTTCCCGTCAACATTGAACTTTGAAATAACCTTTTTCCTATTTGGAGACCAGGAAACATCTTTCAAGCTATCCAGTGAATCCCCTGAAATTATTTTTTTTTCTCCGCTAAAATATTCCACGGAATAAACCTTTCCATCGGAAGCGGAATAATAAACGACTTTGTCCGATTCTTTGTCAAAAACCGGGGCAATCACTTCTTCGTCTGTCAGCGCGTATATTTTTTCCTTGGAAATATTCTGCGAGAAATTGTTCTCTTTTTCCGGTTTTCCCATTTCCTCCGCAACATTTCCCAACTTCTCCTGTTTTTCAGAATTGTCCTCTTTTTTAAAAGAAAGGTTATAAATGCCCATAAAAAAAAGCACCATCGCCAGCAAAACGGAAGATATAATAAAAATTCGCTTAATTATGTTCATTTTTTGAGTAAAAAAATAAAAAATACTCCCTTGCCACTTACATGCACTGTTCATAAAGGCTTAGGAATTTCTTCGTAAGAACCCGATCCAGAAACACATATCCGCCTTGATTAATGGGGCAATCATATTTCACAACAGTATTGCCGTATTCATTTTCATGAGAATCATCGCAATCATCCGAAGCGCTTAAAACGCCTGGTCCGCCATTATACCCTGCGTAAACATCCTCCACCCATTGCTCGCTTCCTTCGGTTCCCCGCACTTTTCCGCTACCAATAATTTTATTGTTTATATAACCCTTGGCACATTTAACTGCTTCTGCTGGATTTTTTTCCAAATTTTCGCAAGTAGTTCCGCAATGTTCCTCTGCCCTTATCTGCATCACGCTGCAATCTCCCGCACCGGGTCCGGTCCTTCCGACATTTTCCTGGCAACTGGATTCTTTCGCTGCCGTAGCCTGAAGTATGCATTTTTGCATCTTGTCCCCTCCGGAAGCATCATTGAATATCTTTTGCCACTCATCGCTTTCACAATCTGCCGGCATTGTAACCGTAACAACCGAAGAGGGCGCTGTAACTCCTCTTAGTTCCGCTCCCGTTTTTTCTCCGATTTCAAACATAGACAAATTTATTTTCACCAAATCCGGATTGATGACAAAGAGCAGAAGATAGGCAAACATCGCCAAAATTAGTCCGGAAACGGCGTCAATTATCATTTTCTTGGCAGTATCGGTTTTAGAAGTGTTTCCAATATTGACGCTGGCAATATAATTGAATCCTCCAATGATAATCATCAGGAGCGCTGCGATTCCGATAGTCCAGATGCCGAATTTATATAAATTTAAAATGAAGCTTGGAAAGTCATATTTTTCTTCATCCGATTCAAAACCGGGAATTTTTTCCATCGGCTCATAATTATATCCTTGCGCCATAACTTCAAAATATCCAAACAGGAAAAAAGAGAGTACCGCAAAGACAGCCAAAAAGATAAAAAACTTCTTCCTTATTTTTCTAACGTAGTATCCCGTCATAAAATATTACCCGGTCTTAATGATGAAACAAGAAAGCTTCCGGCAAGAACCAGAAAAATTGTCAGCACCGTCCTGATCATGAAAAATATGTTGCTGGGAGTATTGGAAAAGATGGCCGCCACCCATTTCTTTGCCTGATTAGCCTTTGCAATCCTTTCCGGCTCCACCAACTCAATCTGAATTGCGGAAGAAAGATTTCCTTGCGAAGCGGAATCAAAGCTGGAAATTTTCCAAATGTCATACAGGGCTTTTCTGATTTTTTGCCTTTCTTCCGAATAATCATAAAACGCATTAAAGGCAACGTTGAAAGAATCCCCGGGAAGCCCCGCAGCTTCAAAATTAAATGCCGTAGGATCTTCTGCCCCCTCCTTTTCTTTTATTCCGTTTAGCCACCAACTCATATTGGAATAGCTGTCCTCCACCCAGAAAGGATGGAATTTGGCTTTGAGAGCAATATTGCTGTAAGAATAAGCCTCAAAGACATTTTCACTGAAATCATCCTTTGATTCTCCCGATAAGGTTATGTATTTTCCCAAATATCTACGCCAGATAGAATCTTTATCAACCTCGTCATTTGAAACAATTTCAACGTAAGGCTCAACTATTTTGAAAATTCTGCTAAGCTGGATGGTATTTTTTGCTTCATCTGCATCTCCTTCTTCAGTAGCTGTCAATCCAACCGTGTAAGTTTTTCCGGCTTCTCCGGAAACCGGAAAGAAATTGGCATTTGAATTGGCAGTTGAACAGCCGGAAGAAATCGAATCATCGCAGACAAGCGGTTTTCCGTCTAAAGTCCATGAGAAATTAGAATAATCACCATCTGGAAAATCCACCCCGATAATATCGTTGTTTGCGACAAAACATATTTGCCTTTCAAGAGCTCCTTCCTCTCCTTCTTCCTCGCCAGTGCAAATATCATCATCAAATGACAATTTTCCATCATCTCCTACTTTAACTTTATGCGCTTGTATTTTTTCATCAGTGGAGATGATCTTCACAATTACGTCGCTTTTTCCGCTACGGACGGTTATAGGATCAGTCACTTCTAGCTTTATCTTGAGGTAAGCTTCTCCATCGCTAAGATAGTTTTTATAATTGCTCTCTCCTATATTAGTGCTGTTTAAATTAAGTTGAACAGAAAGGGAATCCAGCCCGTTCCCCTGACTACTTTCCATCAACCCCGCCTCAATCAGTTTACCAGTTATGGTTTTAAATCCTCCGATAAAATCAGGTCCATTTCCTATTTGAACTTGCCAGTCATAATTGAGAGAAGAGAAATCCACTTCTCCGCTAGCCAGTGAGGATTGTACAGAGAGCGTGTCTCCGGAATTACCTTCAGAGGGATCATTAATCGGATTGTCGGGAGAATAGGAAAGCGTGACTTCAAGCTTCTGAAAATTTTTTTCCTTGGGATCAATGAAGTTGTCGCATAAGCATTCATCGAGATCCATCCGGGCAGTAGGAATTTCAACCTGCCAGCTTTCATCATCCCTTTCTTCTAATTGAAGAATGTCTGTATTTTTCGGCTTGCATTCATTCTTGGGGAAAGCCCACATCACCATATAGGTACTATCGTCATATTTGGTCGGAATCATGGAAGTTCCCTCAACCACCACGCCTATTTCATCTCCATCCTGATAATTCCATGTAAAAGAGCTCTGTCCCAAACCCACCACATTAGCTTCATCCAAGTTTCCATTATCTGCCGTATCAGAATCTCCTGGATTAGTTTGCCAAAATTCTTCTTCTTCAAGAGTAAAGCTTCCGTCTCCAGTACCAGTAGCGCCATAGGATTTTGGAAAAAGATGATTGCATCCTAACTCGTCATAGTCAAATTCCCAATCATTTAAACTGTGCGGAATACCACTGCTTAAATCCTCACAAGATCCCTCAATAATTTGTTCACGCCTAAAGGATTTATCCATACAATAAGGTTCCCAGCCACTTGGGCAACGTGGAGCTGAAAAATATCTTTCCGATATGCAAAATGGATTTTTCTCACAAGGTTTGCCTGAATACATTTCGCACTTCTCTTCTTCAATCTCACCTATGTTTTTTGCGCAAACGCCTTTTTTTCCCTCATTATTGCAATAAATTCCCACCATAGGATCTTTAACATAATCATACGTCCATTTAAATAATTCGTAATTTTCCCCCGTTTCAAAATCATGGATGTAACAATGGCCGTTACTTCCTTCATACTTATTATGACCCCCGAAAGTTGCCATATATCCATCGTCATCGGAAAGTATATCCTTAAAATCATCATAATCAACTTGCCCATAATCAAATCCTCCATTAGCAACTATGCGCATTGCATTAACCTTATACAGCTCTACTATTTTTTTGTCACAATTTTCATTACTAGGGCTTCCTGCTGGCTTAAAATACCAAGTGTAATAGAGCTCTTCAGAAGGATTGCTGAAATACATGGGTGAAGCATGAGCAGTGACTTTTTCTCCCGGTTTCGGGTCGGAAGGTTCAAAAGTCACCATCACTTCCGGAACGGGAGCCTTGTTCCCGGTAACATTCATCTGTTGCATTATATCCCTAGTGCTTTCTAAGTTTATGTTATAGCGCCCTTCAAGCTCTTCGGCCGCTTCTTCGGCTGCATCATCCGGATCCATATCGGCAAGGTCGGCTGCGACTCCGTTTATTCCAAAATTAAAAAAAGCGACTTCAAAAACAAGGAAAGCTGCCAATATTATTTTTTTTATTTTATTTCTATTTTTTTTCATAGAGAAATCATTTCCCCGAAGCGGAAGCTATCGCAACCGCGTCGACTATGATTATGAACAGCCAGCTGGCCCAAAATGAATAAATCAGCGACTTGCTCTTGTGGGAAATTAATCCGGCAAAGGGACTGATAATTAGAAACTCTCCGGCTGACCAGCTAAAATTTCTTCGCGCTAAAATAAAAAAGAAGAACAAAACGAATTGGATTAAAATTCTTCTCTTTCCAAAATCTCCGAAAATTCCCCGCATCACCACTCCGCGGAAAAAAAACTCATAAGCTGCCAAAAAAAACCCAATGAAGATTATTTCATAAAACAGAAAGAAGCGAAAACTGGAAGAAATGTTTTGGGAAATTCCGTAGTTTTCAAAAAGCGGAGTGTAATAGAAAATTAGATAAAACAAAGAAAGCGCTACAATAAAAGAAATTCCCGTCCATTTCATCCCCTGCTTCCAATTTCCTTTAGCCAATCCCCATTTTGACAAATCCTGCTTCAATACTATCTTAGCACATAAAGCGGGAATTAAAACTAAAAAAGAAAACATGGCGATCATATTTTGGAAAACATTGGCGGTAGGGAAGAAAAAGAACAAAATGATGCATGTTACTGCCACAATTAAAGTGATTAGCTGATTGTGCGTAAAAAATTTTATTTTTGTTTCCGAAAGCATATTGCAAGAAGTTTGAATTTCCTGCTTTAATAATAGTACATTTCTTGTTATTTTTCCAGCAATGCCTGCCTCTTCTTCGTAAAGAACGAATGAATCATCATTAAAGCGCCGAAAGTTATAAAAACATCCGCCAGATTAAAGGCTGGAAAAAATCCCAAGCTTATAAAATCAGCCACGCATCCGAGAAAAATTCTGTCCAAAATATTTGAAAAGGCCCCGGAGTAGATCAGTGCGAAAGCCAGGGATAATCCGGGACTGCTCACATCTCTTTTTCTTTCTGAAAAATAAAAAACGGACATTAATGCGATGACCCCGATCCATAAAGGCCAAAAAAACAGATTACTCAGAGAAATACCCCAAGAAAGATTTTCATTGCAAAAATAAAAACCGCTCTCCCTGAAAAGAAAGCGGACTAAAAACTTTACTGCCTGATCTGTTACAACCAGCACAGAAAATAAAAGGAAAAGGTGCTTATTTGCTATTTTTTCCCGCATTTAATGCAAACTTTAGCCGCCGGATAAGCCTTAAGCCTATCCATACTTATTTCTTGCCCACAGTTTTCACAAATCCCATAGTTCCCCTTTTCCACTTTCTCTAAAGCATCATTAACTTCCTTAAGCTGACCTTCCAAATTGCTTTCTAGAGCCAAATCGTCAACATATCCCTCTACTTCAGTAGCGTTTTCATCTCTAGAAGATCCAATATCCGTGAATCTTGTCTCAAAGTTTTCAGGATTTTCGGTGGGGTGGGCAAACCTGTTAAGTTCTTTCTCCATTCTTATTTTTTGATTCTCCAAAATGCCTTTAAGCTCTTTTTTCGCTTTTTCGTCAATCATATTTTATTGTAGCTGATAGAATTACGCTTATATAGTAACAAGGATGGCATTTTCTGTCTAGATAAAGATGCTGGGGATATGTTTTACTTTAGCTTTTTTTGAGTCAGTGCTTATCCAAACAGAAACGGCATCAAAACGGTAATTCCTATCCTGCCAGCCCTTAGCTTTAAGGTAAATCTGGGAAATTCGGCTAAGCTTCAGTAGTTTTTTATAGCTGA